>JBCCHO010000165.1:0-5075 GCA_039028715.1 Chlamydiota bacterium
AAACCTGCAACTACCTTCTTGTTTTTGAGTGGCGCAAATTCTACTTTTTTAGAATTACAGTGTGTTTTCATTATTCCCCATCAATTTATAATTATAAGTAGTTCATTATAAATAACTTATATCATAAATAGGGGGTTTATTTCCAGAGTCTTGTGAGAAATACGGGTTATTAATTGCGCCACTGAAAGTAAAAGAAAACTGTTGAGTGTCAATAATGCTATCCGAACCCACTTCTGCATTATTGTTGAGAACAAGGTTGTCATTGATTGGCTGTAAGGTCCCTCCTGCGAAGTTGATTGTGGTGGTTCCCAAACTCTGATTTGTGCCCACCTGTAAGATCCCTCCTTGAAGCTCAGTTGGGTTTTGATAGGAGTTCTTGCCTGCTAATAAGAGCGTACCGCTTGTGGTTTTTGTTAAAGCTCCGACGGCGGCGGGGCTGCTTGTAATCGTTCCTGAAAAGGATCCAGATTGGATTAGAAAGGGAGTGTTTTGGATATCAATTGTCCCATCACCAAAGAGAGCCTGAATGGTTACACCGAAAACTGAATCAGGTACAAGAGTCCCGTTACTTGCTATTGTTACCTCAGAACTGTTTTCTAGATTATCGTGATTCGTTATGGCAAGCGTGCCATTATTGATCGTGGTTGTCCCGGTATATGAGTCATTTCCCGAAAGAATAAGCGTTCCTGCTCCCGCTTTGATTAAATTGCCGCTTCCATCGATATTACCAGAAATTTCGACTGCACTTGTGGCATTTTGCGTCACCACTGTATTAGAACTAAGTGTGAGATCTGCCATGATTTTATGCGGTTGATTAGAAAAGGTAATCTGGCCATTTCCGCTGCTTGTTTGAATAGTAAGCTTTGGGGTATTAGCTGCGCCAATCGTAATGACTTCATTGCTGTTAATGCCTAGATTTCCAATAGTAAAGGGGCCCGATGTTAAGTCAACAGTGGTTGTAGAAATTTCAGGTCTGAACGTAGCTTCAGCGTCGACTGCATTGGGAACTCCGGCATCCCAGTTTGCCACGTTGATCCAATCCGTATTAGGTGCGGCGCCTCCTGTCCAATTTGAGCCAAAGAGGTGGCTGCTTAGTGTTAGGATGGAAAGAGTTGTTTTTTGTTTATTTGAAAACATAAAAATAGTTGACACGAGTTACGGGCTAGCTAACTATTTTTTTAAATCAAACTCGCTTTATTGCCACATATAGAATACGCTGTTAATTCTGCAACTAAATTAATAAAAAAATTGATTGGGCATCGATGAAGATGACGCCTGTAACCCAAGCCCGCATGAAAAAATTCTGCCTCAGTTCATTTGCTCGATAGTCCTGTAATTCATGTTGACGTTTCAGCTTTGCTAGCGTAGTGAGAAAGTTGTTCTAAGACGCGGCTTGATTGCTTGAGAAAAGCGCTAAATAGGTCGGGATTTAGTTCTTTTTGTTCGAGAAGAGCGAGGTGGTAGAGATGGGTTGTGAGCTCTTTGGCAAGTGAGGCATTTTTGTCTTTCAGCTTGTAGATCGAGTAGATGAGCGGGCTATTGGTGTTGATGACAAAAGTGCGCTTGCTTTGAAGCGAAGAAGGCGACTCTTTGCCAGATAGGGCCATGTAATCGCGCAGCCGGCGGCTTTTTTCGTCTAAAACAAGAAAGGCGCTGACTTGATCGCTCGTTAAGCTTTTGGCTTTGACCTCAAGTGTTTCATCAAAAAGAAGCGAGCGGATGCAATCGGCCATTTTGCCGGCCTCTGTTTTTCCGCCGGCGTCTAACACAGTTTTTTCCCGCTGCTTGTCTAAAACTGTATCATCGAGGGCGCCGTCGAGGCGTTGGAAAGTAAGTTCAGGCTGTTTTTCTTCTAAAAAGGTAATTAAAGGAATATCGAGGTGAGAAGAGGTAAGGAGAATTTCAATGCCCTGTTCCTTGTACATATCGACGAAGTGAGACGTGTGATTTGCGTCGTGGTGGTAAAAGATTTTGGATCCTGTTTTGTCTTGATTGCGGGCTAGGTAGTCTTCGAGTGTTGTCCAGGTTTCAGTGGAGCTTTTCCAAAGAAGGCAGGGGCGCACTTTTTCGTAGAATTTTGCGTCTTGTAAGATGCCGAGCTTGATGATGAATTCGATGTCGGGCCAGCATGTGGTGAATTGATCAAAGTGGGTGTTTTTTAGAGCGATCAATTTGTCGGCGATTTTTTTCGAGATGTGATTGCTGAGTTGGCGGATTGTGCGATTCATTTGGAGGTTGTTGCGCGAGACGTTAAGTGGGATGTCGGGGCTATCGATGATTCCACGCAAGATGGTCAGGTAGTCAGGGAGGAGGTCTTTGCAGTTATCAGAGACGAAAACGCGGTTGCAGTAGAGTTGGACAGATTTTCCCTGCGATGCTTCGAGTGAGCGGTTCATTTTGGGAAAATAGAGAATTCCTTTAAGGTGAAATGGGTAGTCGACATTGAGGTGAATCCAAAAGATTGGGTCGGGCTCGAATGGATACAGGGCTCGGTAAAAAGAGAGGTACTGATCGTCAGTGCAGTCTGATGCGCGGTGAGTCCAAAGGGCTTCTTGGTTGTTGATCTGGTTACCGTTAAGGAGAATCGGAAGCGGCAAGAATTGACAGTGCTTGAGCAAAATGGAGCGGATGCGCTGCTCAGTTAAAAATTCTTCATTTTCCTTTGAGATATGCAAGACGATTGTTGTGCCCCGCTGCTTGCGGGTTCCTTTTTCTAACGTATAGCTCGATGAGCCATCGCAAGACCAAAAAGCGGGGGTTGCGTTATCAGCAAAAGAAAGCGTATCAATTTCGACTTTGTCGCTTGGCATGAAGGCCGAATAAAAACCGAGACCAAAGTGGCCGATGATCTGATCACTATTTTCTGCGGCTTGGTATTTTTTGACGAACTCTTCAGCGCCAGAAAAAGCGAGTTGGGCAATGTATTTTTCGACCTCTTCATGTGTCATTCCGATGCCGGTGTCACTAATTGTGAGCGTTTTGGCTTTGGCGTCAATGGTCACTTCGATAGCGTGATTAGCTTCGTTATCATTCATTTCTCCTTGATCAGCAAGGACTTTTGCTTTGTGGATGGCATCGCATGCGTTCGAGACCAGCTCGCGCAAAAAAATCTCTTTGTCGGTGTAAAGCCACTTTTTGATGATAGGGAGAATATTTTCACTTTGGATTTTTAATGTACCTTCACTCATTACAGACACCTTAAAACTAATTAGCGATGGCATTGAGGTTTAGAATGCCAGCTTTGGTTAACAAAATAATGACAATGATTGCTGGGACGATATAGCGAATCGTCATTAGCCATGGGCGGAATAAAGAGTGCCACGTCGTCCCAGTGCAAAATTCTTCGCGAGAAATTTGATGGTTGACTCGGTAGCCGATAAAAACAGTAGTGAGCAGTCCTGCTAGGGGCAACATCCAATCTGCGGTGATGTCATCCATCGTCGTTAAAAAATCTTTGCCGTAAATTTGCTCCCATGTGGGGAAGAGTTTTTTCGACCCTCCGAGGGCAGAAGGGATGCCAAATAAGAAAGTAGCAACCGAGGCTGTAATCACCGCTTTGGCTCGATTCCATTTGAGTAGTTCCATCAGGTTTGCGACGATCACTTCGAGCAGCGAAATCGAGGAGGTGAGTGCAGTAAAGACAAAGAGGAGAAAAAATACCGTTGAAATGATTAAGCTACCTGGAAGTTTAGCAAATAGGACGGGCATGATCTTGAAAATCAGCCCGGGGCCCTGATCGGGGGAGAAGTTATGCGAAAAAGCAATGGGGAACATCATCAGCGCTGCTGTGATCGAGACAAATAGCGTCATGATGGCCACGATTCCAGTGGTTTTGACTAGGTTTTCTTCGGATTTGAGGTAGCTGCCGTAGGTGACAATGATACCAAGCCCAGCGCTGAGTGAAAAAAAAGCCATGCCAAGTGCTTTGAGGATGGTATCAGGGGTGCAGGCGCTCCAGCGCGGCGTAAAAATAAAGGCAAAAGCTTGCGGAAATCCTTTAAGCGTACAAGAGTAGCCGGTAAGCGCGATGAGGATCACTAGCAGTGCTGGGGTGAGAATCCGGCTCCAGTGTTCGATTCCTTTTCGGATACCGCTGTAGACGATACCGATGTTGAGGAGTAAAAAGAGGGCAAGCCAAAAAAGCGAAAGATTGGGAGAGCTCGCGACAATGTTAAAGATTTGGCTGATTTGAGCATCGGTTTTACCAATAGAGAACTGATTTAACGACATGAAAGTATAATTAAGACACCATCCTGAGATCACGCAGTAAAACGAGAGAATGAGAAAGCAAGTGAGGATATTGAGATAGCCGATCATTTTCCAGTTGCTGGCTTTTTTAGCCAGCAACTGATAAGCAAAGACTGGGCTTGACTGGGTTTTTCGCCCAATAAGCAATTCAGCAATAAAGACAGGGGCAGCCAGCACAAGGGTAAAAAGGATATAGAGCAAAACGAAAGCGCCGCCGCCATTTTGGCCGGCGATATAGGGGAAGCGCCATAAGCTGCCAAGGCCGATAGCCGAGCCGGCTGCAGCCATGACAAAGCCAAACCGCGAGGCCCAGTGTTCACGAGGAAGTTTCATTGCTGTAGCTTTTGAACCAAAGTTGTAACCCAAGTTGTATCTGATGACGGTTCAGGTACAACTTGGACTTGTATCCTAAAGTCTTTGCTTTGGAGTGCTAAAGCACCCAATGCGATCAGTAAAAAAATCGTTGAGTGGGATGGTCTCATGCCATAGTCGGCATGTCAGTTATACGCGAAGCATTCATTTGAAGCAAGAAATGAGAAAAAAGTTGATTTCAATAAAAAACTATCTCAAATAAAAATTAAGAAAGTATGAACCTATCTCGGTAAATAATTTTTCAACCTTTTCCGCCGGTATATACCCGAGCCGATTCAAAATGCAAAAAGGTCGGTGATTTGGCGCGGCTATTTTGATCGACTTTTTTCCTGGGTTCTTATCCGGCAGGTGGATAAAACCCAGGGAAAAATCGGTCAAAAGAGACTGTCAAATTCGGCGAAATTTTTGCACTTTGAATCGGCTCGGGTATATATTGATAATGTGCTTAATTGGAG
>JBCCHO010000166.1:0-5068 GCA_039028715.1 Chlamydiota bacterium
AAAAATCTCCCGCTAGGGGTAAGCAAAGACAAAGCAAAACCTTTTTGAAAGACGAATTCATAGCCAAAGCGCTATGGATGAGGAGGAAAAAAGCGTTTGGCAAAGTCTTTGCCAGCCCTAGTGGGAGATTTTTGTCCAGTACAGAGACTACAAAGAGTGAACTTGAGCAGCGCAACCACATTAAAAGATGTTTAATGGGTATACAAAAAAAAAAGCAAAATTCAGAATGAAGGAAAGAAGAGAGAGAGCTTCACTTTCCATTATCGCTTGCAAGATGCTGAAACACAACTTGCTCGGTTTTTAATGGCGCCGATGTAGAGCAAAATTTGAGGGTAGCTTAAAAGGTTTAATCAATATGCGCTCTCAGATGATTATTAATTTAAGATGAGTGTCCATCTATGTTTGATAAATTCACGAATAGAGCCAAACAAGTCATCAAATTAGCCAAGAAAGAGGCTCAACGGCTGAATCATAATTACCTCGGAACAGAGCATATCTTGCTCGGCCTTCTTAAGTTAGGGCAAGGAATCGCCGTTAATGTGCTGCGCAATCTTAATATTGATTACGAAACGGTATTAAGCGAAGTCGAGCGTCTCGTCGGATTTGGTCCTGAGATTCAAGTTTACGGTGATCCCGCTCTCACAGGGAAAGTGAAAAAAGTATTTGAAAATGCCAATGAGGAAGCGACAAACCTTAGTCACAACTATGTTGGAACAGAGCACCTACTCCTCGCCCTTCTTAGGCAAACAGATGGCGTTGCCACTCAGATCTTGGAAAATCTCAATATCAACCTCAAAGAAGTGCGCAAAGAGGTTCTCAAAGAACTCGAAACCTTTAACTTGCAACTTCCTCCGATGGGAATGGTCGGCTCCTCACCGGGAACCCGCAATCAGGAAAAAATGAACACTACGAGTACTGGGGCCGAAAAAACTCCTGCTTTAAAAGCCTACGGCCACGACTTGACTGAGATGTGCCGCGAAGGAGAGCTCGACCCTGTGATTGGGCGAAAGCAAGAAGTTGAACGTCTTATCCTTATCCTGTGCCGCCGCCGAAAAAACAACCCGGTTGTTATTGGCGAAGCTGGCGTTGGGAAAACAGCAATTGTCGAAGGGCTAGCCCACGCGATTGTTCAAGGGGAAGTTCCCGATCACCTTATTAAAAAGCGACTTATTACACTTGATCTCACTTTGATGATCGCCGGCACAAAATACCGCGGCCAATTTGAGGAACGGATTAAAGCTGTCATGGATGAAGTGAAAAAACATGGTAATGTGCTTCTCTTTATCGATGAACTACATACAATTGTCGGCGCAGGAGCGGCTGAAGGAGCCATTGATGCTTCGAATATTCTTAAACCCGCCCTTTCGCGCGGTGAAATTCAGTGCATCGGAGCGACAACACTCGATGAGTACCGAAAACATATTGAAAAAGACGCCGCTTTGGAACGCCGTTTCCAAAAAATCAATGTTTCTCCTCCATCAGTTGAAGAAGCTACAGAGATTTTAACTGGCCTCAAATCCAAATACGAAGATCACCATAAATGTTGCTACACTGAAGAGGCCATCCGCTCTGCGGTTTATCTCTCAGATCGCTACATTACCGGCCGGTTTTTACCCGACAAGGCCATTGATCTGATCGATGAAGCAGGAGCTAAAGCTCGCGTTTCAATGCTCCAGCAACCACAAGAAATCCACCAACTTGAAACGCAAATCAAAGACCTGTGCAAAGCAAAAGAAGAGTCAATTGGAAGCCAAGATTATGAAAAAGCGGCAAAGCTAAGAGATACAGAAAAATCTCTTAGTGAAAAGCTTCAGCAAATGCACGCCGAGTGGGAAAAAAATAAAGCTGAGCATAAGCCTATCGTCGATGAAGATGACGTTGCCACGATTGTTTCCAAACAAACAGGCATTCCCCTCTACCGATTGACAGAAGGCGAAGCGGCAAAAGTCCTTAAAATGCAAGAAACGCTTAAAAATCACATTATTGGTCAAGAAGAAGCGATCGATATCATTTGTCGCTCTATTCGACGCAGCAAAGCGGACATTAAAGATCCAAATCGACCAATTGGGGCCTTTCTTTTTCTCGGTCCGACAGGAGTAGGAAAAACGCTCCTTGCAAGAGAACTTGCTACTCGAATGTTCGGTGGTGAAGATGCGCTGATTCGAGTGGATATGTCCGAGTACATGGAGAAATTCGCGGTCAGCCGTATGACAGGATCGCCCCCCGGCTATGTCGGTTATGAAGAAGGTGGCCAGCTCACCGAACAAGTGCGGCGACGCCCCTATTCTGTTGTTCTCTTTGACGAAGTGGAAAAGTCTCATCCCGATGTGATGAACTTGCTTCTTCAAATCTTAGAAGATGGCCAACTTACAGACTCCCTTGGCCGGAAAATCAACTTCCGCAATACGATCATCATCATGACCTCTAACCTCGGATCCGACCTGATCCGAAAATCAACTGAAGTGGGCTTTAGAGCAAAACCTGGCATGCCCGACTATGACACGATGAAAGCACAAATCGATAAAGCGGTTAAAAAACATTTTAAACCCGAGTTTATCAATCGCCTCGATGGATTCGTCATTTTTAAAGCGCTTGCAAAAGAAAGCCTTCTTAAGATCGTCGACCTCGAAATTAATGCGCTTGAAAAGCGCCTCAAGCGGAAGAATATTGAGATATCTCTTTCCCCTGAAGCAAAGCAGTTTCTCGTCGACCAAGGTTATCAGCCAGAAATGGGCGCACGGACATTGCGCCGGATCATCGAACAAAAGCTCGAAGACCCGCTTGCAGAAAAACTCCTATTAGAAGGCGACGAGCCTAAACACATCGCCATCGAGTTTCAAGTGGACAAATTGACCTTTGAAGATCGCGAGCTTTCCCAACAGCCCTCAGATAAAGGCCAGGCAAAACTCGCAGCAACTGCTCATAAAGAAACGAAAAAATAACCATTGGCAAGCTAGCCCACCACTTGCAGTCAAAGTTATGCTCCCACTTTTGCCTCCCATGCTTTAATATAGCTGAAAAGCTCTTGCTTATTTGGCTGCGAGAGCAATAATTCTAAAGCTTCATCATTACTACTCAAATGAGCGAGCTTCGCGAGCAAATGAAGATGCCGTTTATCATCGCAAGCAAAAAGAAAAAATAACACTTTGACTAGTTGCTGATCAAGTGCTCCCCAATCAATCGGCTCCTTAGGAAAAACAACGACAACAACATCTGTCTGCCCTTTAAAAAGAAAGTCCCTTGTATGAGGAACAGCAATACCATGATTAAGCGCCGTTGGCATCAGCTTTTCTCGATCGAGAAGAAGCTCTGTCATAACTGATGGATCTAACGCAAGATCGCTAGCAACAGCTTCCATGGTTTGCCGAATGACGGCTGCCTTATCGCCTGCTTCAATATCAGTTAAAATACCACCTCGGTGAATGGCTCGATAAAGACTGAACTGTTGGATCCCTCTTTTTTCTCCTCCTGAAGTTCTTTCTTCCTTATCCTTTATAGTTTCTTCATCGCGCTCTGGAAGGAAATTTCCCTTTCCCTGCTTAAGCTTACGACTCATCATCCAATGCTGAATTTCATCACGATCAAAGCGATATTGATGATTCAACTTATAAGCGGGAATAATCCTCTCCCTTAACCAACGCCGAATTGTCGTTTCCGAAACATTTAACAATTCAGCGACATCTTTGATTTTCAAATCCATACTAACCCCTTGTTTAGCAGCTCTAAAAACTCTGATATCAACTTTAGTTCCTTTAATTGAGAGGAATATTTATCAATATTACTCTCTTTTTTACGAAAAAACTAGCCCTTTACGGGCTAGAATAAACTCGAAAATATCTTCTAGCCAGCTTGCACTTCTCAAGCATGCCATAAAAAATTGACTTATGACCTTTTTAGATATCAAAACGACCTTAATGGGAACATGCGCAACCATTGATCCGAAAAAGCTTCACTTCTAGGGTTTTGTAAGAAATGCAGGCTAGACTTGTATTAAAACCCAAGTTGTGGCTTCTGATGGCTCATCTAAAATTCTCTTTCTTAACCTACCAGAGGCTTAAATTTTCACCTGCTTTATTCAAGTATGCTAAAAATTCAAGCCTCTGGCAGGTAAAAACCCAGAAAATTTATCTGAGCAATCATAAGACACAACTTGGGTTTAAAGATTCATCTTATGAGCGTTAAATCCGCTTAAAGTAAACACTTTTTGCACTAATTGTCAAATTGATTCGGCTTCGCTATATATCCAAGTTGTATCCTACTCAAGTTCTTCTTTTTCAATCAAAAGATGATCTAATCCGAAGAAAACCTTTTGAGCAACCCTTTGATAAATGGAAGTCGTAGCTGCTCCTTGAGCTCCAAAGCGAGAGTCAAGCTGTCCTAAGGAAAACAAAATAGTTTCTTCTAAGTTAGACTCCTCGCCTAATGCAAAAGCTGCATCTCTAGGGGAGTCGGGATTAATAAAATCAAAATCAGAACTTGCGGCTACAAAAAAAGGCCCACCAACTAATTTTCCCGTAACAGCGTCTATAAGTTCTATTTTCACTTCAATGCAGCGCTTTCCCTCAACTGGAACCAAAATATTACGTCGCGCGCCACCATCTGGCTTACGGTCATAAGACCATCCAATCTCTTCAGTCCCATTGCTGCAAACGACTCCGCGAAGAGTCCACCTTCCGCCGTGTGCTACATAGCGAAAAGAAGAAGACTGAGCACACGCTTTAATCATGGCTGCTGTCAATCTGCCATCGCCATCATGACAAAAATAAGGAATAGCAAGAGTCGTGCGCGCTTCATTGCCTTCTTCACCGATCATGCGGTAACCACAGCCACTAGTGAAAAGCGCTGAAATCACCGCTAGTTGCAGTATTATATGCCCGTAACGATTCAAAGTGAGGCAATCTCGGAAGTTAAAACCCAAGTTGTGTGGCATAATTGCTCAGAAAAATGATAAGAGCAATTAAGCCACACAAAGTGGGTTTTAACTTCCGAGATTGCCTCAAGTTGAATCGTTACGGGCAAATAATACTGCAACAAGCGGTGATTTCAGCGCTTTTAACTAGTGGCTGTG
>JBCCHO010000167.1:0-5043 GCA_039028715.1 Chlamydiota bacterium
GCGCCGCTCCAGCTTATGTAGCAACACATCAGGGTCGGGATAAATGCCTAAAGCTTCTGATCGATACTAAGGCCGATATTAATCGGCCTGATAAAAACGGCGCCACTCTAGCTTGGGTAGCAGCACAACAGGGTCAGGATAAATGCCTAAAGCTTCTGATCGATGTTAAGGTCGATATTAATAAACCTAATAAAGACGGTCAGACACTAGCTTGGATAGCGGCACAGAGTGGGCAAGATAAATGCTTACAGCTTCTGATCGATACTAAGGCCGATATCAATAAACCTAATAAAGACGGTCAAACCCCAACTTGGATAGCAACACAGCAGGGTCAAGATAAATGCCTAAAGCTTCTGATCGATGCTAAGGTCGATATTAATAAACCTAATAAAGACGGTCAGACACTAGCTTGGATAGCGACACAGAGTGGGCAAGATAAATGCTTACAGCTTCTGATCGATGCTAAGGCCGATATTAATAAGCCTAATAAAGACGGTATTATCCCAGCTTATGTAGCAGCACAAAATGGTCAGGATAAATGTTTAGAGCTTTTGATCGCTGCTAAAGCAGATTTGAGCCAATTAGACCAAACTCTAAACGATCCAAAATTTCTTAAAAATTATGAAGTCATTACAGCTCTAGTTCATGATGATCCTAATTTACTTAACTCAACTCTTACGAAAGAAGCTGATTTTAATAAAAATATTGTGATTGGAAATAACCAATACTCGCTAATTCAATACGGAATAAAAAAAATGAGCTATCGATGCTTGCCTATTTTGATCGAAAAAATAATGGGGAAAGCAACAGTTTCTCATTTTATGCCAATGATTCAAGCCTTTCAATCTTTTTCTCTCGTAATTCCGAATGCTGATCGGATCATTGCCTTATCAAAAAAACTGCAAGAAATTGACGAGAAGCAATTAAAGAGGATCGATGATAAAGAAGAGATTAGCTTGGTTCGCGATACTTTAGAACCTATTCGAAAAACTTACTCATTACCTAATTATCTTCTCCCTGTGTATTTCGAATGCCCCGTTACAAGCAGTTTTCTTCTTGAAAAATTAAAAGCGCCTTTCAAGGAAAATAGCAAGGAATGGAAAACCTTAATATCTGTTGCTAAGCAAACCTATTCAATGAAGGAATTTCCCTATCAGATTCAGAAATATCTCCTCCAGATGAAACAAAACGAAGCGCAATTTGAAAAGATGCTTACCAAGTTTCAAAATGGCAATAGTAAGTTGCAAAAACAGCATGAGCTTGAAAAAAGACGTTTATTTCTTCGTTCAATAGAATCAGCTTCAATAGAATTTCCTTTCTTGAATGCAAAGAGAAACCTTCGAAGAAACATACAAAACATACCGTTAAATGAACGTGACTTTCTTACTACGCTTGCCCAAAAGCTGAAATTTCCTCACCAACTACTACAGCCTGGCTCTTTTCTTGCCTCATTATTTTATAATATCTATCCAAAAAGTAGAGAATTCACGACTTTAAATGCCTTAATTACAGAGATCGAAGTGTTTCTACGCAACCAAAACTATCAGCCTGTTCATAGAGATCTTGCTAGTATTAAAGATCACTACCAAAATTTTATCAAAGACGTATGTGCAGCAAAAACAGAACAAGAAAAAACCAACTTAACATCTCCTAAGCTTCCAATTATTTACCGCGCTAGCGCTTATCCCAGGCTGCTCAACGCAGAAGCACAAAGACTTCTCCTCGTAAAAAAAGAAAAGAACAATACCCAATACGGAACTCATTTTGTCCAATCATACAATGGAATTCACTGGAAGCAAGATCCTCACGCGCCAGGTGTCGAATACATGGTTCATAGTCTTAATACCCTTATCAAAAGTTCTCTGTCTCCAATAACAGAGCTTGTTAAAATCAAACAGGGTCAATCTTGCTTTATTTATCAAACTTCGCAAACAATTGAAGGCGAATCACTAGATTTCATCTTAAGAAGCAATCCTAGATTGATCGATAAAATTGACCCTCATAACTTTAGCTCCATGTGCACTCTTGGACTCATTATAGATCCGCAAGATGCCAAACCCGATAACTATATGGCAAAGCTTATTGTCAACACAAAGAAAGAAGTAGTATCTTGCTCTCTGGTTGGGATTGATAATGACATTGCTTTTGTCAATCCAATCATTGAAAACTCAAACAAAAGTCACAGCATTGACGTGAAAAATGTTCTTTACTTCTTTCCACAGATGAAAAGCCCTATCGACCCAACGTTTAAAAAGGCTTTTTGCAATCTTTGCCCAGAAATTACTGTGATCAAATGGCTTAAAAGTCTATACAAAAAAAATGAAAAGTACGAAGAACTCTATAAACAATCGATCTTTACGCGCCAAGAGTTAAAAAATTTAAAGCTTCCCATCCGCTTGGTCCCTAACTTTGCCCAGAACTTGACCCAAAAACTGCATCTTATTAAAAAAACCATGCTCAACAAAAAAGACCTTACCCACAATGAGCTTTTTGCAAAAACGCACCCAATTCTCTACAAGTATTATCGCGATGTCAAAATAAAACACAAAAATCCCCTTGAAGCAACTAAATCACTTTATAGAAGAAGCGCAGAGACAGTTGAGGAAAAGCTTAGTTTGACAACCAAAATCACAAGTCGATCAAAACTGCAAACAGCTATTGCTATGGAAAAGGCAAAAAAATGGGACTTTGAAGACCACAGAAAGGAAGAGATCAAAACTGCACTTGAAAATTTTATCAAGGAGGTCAACTTTAAAACTCTAACAACAGAAGAACAACAGCAGCTTTTTTTTGAGCTAGCAGATTGTCCTCAAATTGAACATCTTACTATTCGCAGCAGCAATGCTTTTGATAAAAACATCATTGAGCATCTAAGAAACAGGCTTCCCAACCTTAAGAGCCTGACATTAGATAGATGCGACTATGTCACCCAAGAAGACCTACTTCATTTTGTCACCTCACCGTCTCTTCAAAGAATTCAACTTGTCCTAGGAAAAAACCGACTACTTAAGAGAAACCAGTGGAATTTTCTCACAGACCGCTTTGAAAATTTTCATCTTCAAATTCCTAAGACAAAAAAATTGATTCCAGTCAATAAAGTTGATCCTAACCTTCTCTTGCAACAAATGATTATTTCTTGTCCCGAGGAAAAGGAAATGCTCCTTTTTGCCCTAGAGCAAAGAGATGTCGATCCTAACGCACTTGCCCCCGAAAACTCGCCCTTGAAAGGAAAAAATGCTCTTCATCTAGCTGCAAGTTATAACTTGCTAGAGCTTTTAAAACTTTTGGTTGACCATGGAGGGGATATCACAGTGAAGGACTATAGCGGAAAGACCCCTCTTGATCGCGCTTTAGCGCAAGACAAAAACGGAAGCCACCAAGAAATGATTGATTATCTAATCAAAGAAGTAGAGCAGTATAGGAGCGTTGAAATCCAAAAAGAAATTTCCCAAAAAAGCGTCGAGGAATTTTATTTCGTTTGATTTAACGATTTTCTTTAGTCGACCTGTGATTCGTCACCAAAAAAGAAAATTTTGATTTCGCAAAGCAATCAGTTATGCTGGTTCGCATGAAACTAGCATCGCAAAACATAGATAACTTAGGCCTTGTTGCCGGCATGTGGGGCCTATACCCTCGAACCCCCGAAAACGGCAAGATTTGAATTTTTTCGATTGTCTTTTTTTTCATAAGTCATTTTTTATGAGAGCTTTGCAAAAACAAACTGTCAGGTAATTTTTTAGAGCGTGGTCTAAAGAATCATTTGATATCATTTTTTTTTAATAAACTTAAGATAAATAACTTATGAGCTTTGAAAAAGTCAAAAAAAGTTGCTATCTGGCCATTTTAGGGGGTTCGAGGGTATAGGCCCAGAAGAAAGGCTTAAAACTTTGGTTGAAGCTCTTTGATTTTATAAATTTTCAGAACATTTGCTGTAAATATTTATTGAAAACAGCAAAAACAGCTCAAAATTTCCTTGAAATGTCTATCAAATCTTTTTTATAAGAAGGCTTTGTATGCTAGGCTGGCACAACTTCCTTTTTATTTGACAAAAAATCCTATGCTAAGTTAACATAGAAGACAAAAAAACAGTTAAATAGTAAGGTAAATCATGTCAATAAAGCTTAGTAATAACCCAGTCAAAAATTTTAATGATTCTTCACAGTATTCTAGTGCTGAATGGAATAAAAAAGTGAACGAATTTTCAGAAAGGCTGGAAAGCGTTTCAGCACGGATGGATGAAAACGACAGGGCTCAACAAGGACTTCGAAAAAGAGTAGAGGTCTTAGACAGAGAGATAACACAAAATGGTAATGCCTTAAAAGAATCGAATAAAAAAACACAAAAATTCATAGAAGGATCACAAAAATTCATAGAAGAATCACAAGAATTTTTAAAAAATTCACAAGAATTTTTAGAAAAAAATAAAGCAGAGATGACACAAAATTATAGTGCCTTAAAAGAATCGAATAAAGAATCACAAAAATTCATAAAAGAAACGGATGAATTCATAAAAGAAACGGATGAATTTTTAGAAGAAAGTGAAGCAAAGATAATACGAAATGCTAAGATCATAGAAAAAACGAATGAATCTTTTCTTAGGGGCTTTATAAAGGGCTCTCGATCTATCCTTTGCAGGGGATATTCCAAAGTTGCCTCAATTGCTAGTAATTTTTTTACGTTTTTGAAAAATTTGCAAAAGTAAATAAGAGATCATTGGGTCATCGAAAACGGGTTACATTATGTGCTGGATGTAGTGTTTAGAGAAGACGAAGCAAAAGCAAATACTGGATATGCAGCTGAAAATTTGGGTTCCGGTGCAAATAGGGATCTCATTGACAAAATGGCCCTCTGACATCCTATTTTGCCCTCTTTGTTAAGCTGCTACTCCAAACAGCTCCTCTATAAATTTTTTTTGAATCAGAAAGCCTTTCCCTCCAATGCCTTTGACTTGATTTTTGCGGATCATATGCATAGATTCATACCCTGAGATTGTCGCCTTTGCTGTTTCGAATGTTTGTAGCCATTGGCTATAACGAATTCGCC
>JBCCHO010000168.1:0-5038 GCA_039028715.1 Chlamydiota bacterium
ATCCGCAAAAATCAAGTCAAAGGCATTGGAGGGAAAGGCTTTCTGATTCAAAAAAAATTTATAGAGGAGCTGTTTGGAGTAGCAGCTTAATAAAGAGGGCAAAATAGGATGTCAGAGGGCCATTTTGTCAATGAGATCCCTTACACCAGGACCGAAAATGCTTACGCCCAATCACCGACTTTTTCTCATTTTGAATCGGCTTGGGTATATGAGCAGCGAGCACGGATGCGCCGTTGATACGTTTAGAAACCCAAGTTGTGTCTTCTGACCGCTCATCTAAAATTTTCTTTCTTCACCTATTATTCAAACCCAAGTCGTGTGGAAAGCTGTGACAGGAATTTTTCACACAGCTTGGGTTACAGCAACCTCAGCTGGACTTTTAGCTGCTTAATCGGTAAAATTCTCCCCATAACTTGTGAGAGACCCCGCAAGAAGCCTTTGAAAAATGGAATTTTGCAAGAACCTCTAAAGACTCTTGCAAAATTCGATGATTTTGGCTCGATCGCCTCTTTACGCTAAAAGGAGAATAAAAACCATGCCTTATGAACAGACACTTTCGATGATCAAACCCGATGCCATCAAAAAACAACACATTGGTGAAATCCTCGCCCGACTCGAGCAAGCAGGACTCCGCATCATTGCAATCAAAATGATCCATCTTTCCCAAGAAAAAGCCGAAGAATTTTATGCTATCCACAAAGACCGCCCTTTCTTTAAAGATCTCATTGCTTTTATCACCTCTGGCCCCGTTATCGCCTCCATCCTCGAAGGAGAAAATGCGATCGAAAAAAACCGACAGCTCATGGGAAACACTGATCCTAAAAAAGCAGCTGCTGGCACTATTCGTGCTGACTTTGCCGAAACAATTGATGCCAATGCCGTCCATGGATCAGATGGGCCAGATACGGCAAAAACCGAAATTTCCTTTTTTTTTAATGAGCATGAGCTTCAATCTCTTAAAACCCAAGTGGTGGGATAGCCTCATATTCTTGCAAAAAGATACGTGTATTTTCATGACTAGGTGTAGGAAGATGTCAATGATCAGGATTCGGTTGGTCCTCGCGATCGGATGGAGCCTTTTCACCCTGCAGCTGATTTTCTTCTTTCTTAGGCAGCGACCCAGTTGTCACCCGCTGACCAAGTTCGCGTTCTTGTTGTGGCTGGATGGCGCTGATCATTTTACTGCGCAGCCTGTCAATGCCTCCTTTCGTAACCGATGCTGTCAGCTGAGAAAACGAGCGCTGAGTTAAACTTTTCTTTTGCCCACAACACTTTTTATATTTTTTCCCTGAACCGCACGGGCAAGGATCATTTCGTCCACATCTAGTCATGGCAGTCCCCCAATCATCTTTTTTTAGCACATACTCGCAAGCGATTCAAAGAGAGAAAATCTCAGACTTCAATACCCCCCCATAAAAGAATATAGGATAGAAAATCGGCTAATTCCAGTCCAGCCCGTATTTTCCTGCAAAAAGGCAATTGCAGTTTATCGACAAAGCTCTTATCCTTTTCTCAATGAAAACGTTGGATTTATCAAGCTCTCTATGCGACAAAATTTTCCGGCTAGGCCGTTCAATCTTCCAGCAAAGCTGGCGAACAATACCAGCTAACAGAAAATTTTTATCGCGCACAGAGTGATAAAAGGGAAGTTAGGGCGCGAAATAAGCACCACAGGAACCCTTCTCTACGCAACTGGCAGTAATGAGTGTTTTCCATGACAGCATTTTCTATCGCACAACCCCCTTGGACTTCATTGGGGAAAAAACTTGAAAGTAGCTGTCGCAAGGCACTTTTTGACTTTAACCTCATCGATAACATCAATCAGCTAGCGATTGCCCTTAGCGGCGGCAAAGATAGCTTGACTTTGCTCTTTTTGCTCAAGGCTATTCTAGGCAACGGATTTCCTGCGGCATCTCTTGTCGCAATTCACGTCAGTGGGGAGTTTTCTTGCGGCGCTGGTGTTCAAGTCCCCCTATTGCAACAGATCTGTGATCAACTCGATGTGCCTCTTATCATCTGTCCATCACAACAGAAAAGAGAAACGCTTGCGTGTTACCGCTGCTCTCGCGAGCGGCGGCGGCTGATTTTTGATGCAGCAAAGGGTGCGGGTGCAGAAGTAATCGCCTTTGGCCACCACCGCGATGACAGCATCCAAACGCTGCTGCTCAATTTGTTTCACAAAGGGGAGTTTGCTGCTAACTTGCCCAAAATTAAAATGCATGATTACAAAGTCACCATCATCCGACCACTGATTTACGTCGCTGAAAGTGAGATCACCTCTTTTGCCAAGGCATATGGATTTGGTCGAATCACTTGTCAATGCCCTGTCGGACAGACCTCGAAAAGGCAAGAAGTGAAGCAACTTTTGCGCGTGATCAGCGAGCGCTTTCCCAACGTCGCCACGAACCTTGCGCTCGCCGCTCAAAAATATGGATCAAAAAAAGCATTGGAAAAAGGGCCTCGCAACATTTCATGATTTCTGTACAAGAACTTATCGCTATTTTCTGCTATATCGCCATTCTTTTTGTCATTGGCATTTGGTCAGCTCGTCGCCACCAAACGGCCAGTGATTTTCTCATCGGCGGTCGATCACTTAACTTTTATTTGACAGCACTTTCTGCTCATGCCAGTGACATGAGCGCTTGGCTCTTTATGGGGCTCCCCGCTAAAATTTTCTCCCAGGGCTTGTTTGAGTCTTGGTTTGCTATTGGCTTGCTGCTGTTTATGTTTCTCAATTGGCTGCTGATCGCGCCACGCATTCGAATCAAAACAGAAGAGTACAACAGCTTAACTTTTTCTTCTTTTTTTGAAAGCCGCTTCCACGATACTTCGGGCGTGATCCGTATCTTCACTGCCCTTATCTCGCTGCTTTTTTACACGGTCTACCTGACAGCTGGTGCGATCGCGATGGGCGATATCATCCAAATTCTTTTTTCTATTGACTACTCTGTCGGGATGACGATTGGGCTCTGTTTAGTCGCGATCTACTTATTCATCGGTGGTTATCGCACGTTGGCCTGGGTCGACTGCTTTCAAGCTCTTTTTCTCCTCGGTATTATCGTCATTGTCCCGATAGCTATTGTCACGAAAATTGGTGGCTGGCACAAGGTCAGCGTCGCGTTTACTAACCGCGACTTATCGCTTTCGCTACTCCCCGACAGTATGGGCCACTCAACATCTACTCTGTTTATCTTGTTGCTTAGCTGGGGGATTGGCTATTTCGGCCAGCCTCACATCGTGACAAAATTCATGGGAATTGCACAGCCATCTCACCTGCGCAAATCAATGGCTATCGGAATGACCTGGCAACTCATTGCTCTGAGCGCAGCGACTTTTGTCGGTGTGATTGGCGTCGCTTTTTTCACTCAAGGTGTTCTCAACCCCGAATATGTCTTTATCAATATGGTCAAAGACTCGTTTCCGCCGATGATCAGTGCGTTTATCCTCTGCGCTGTCTTAGCCGCTATTTTATCGACGATGGACTCGCAGATGCTCGTTTTAGCTTCGAGTTTGACTGAAGATTTTTACAAACGCATCTTACGCAAAACTGCGGGGTCAAAAGAGCTTCTTTGGATCTCCCGGCTCTTTATCCTGATGATCGCCCTGTTTGTCTATGGGTTAGCATTGTTCAAAATCGGCGGCATTTACAATCTTGTCGCTTATAGCTGGTCGGGATTGGGCGCTTCTTTCGGCCCGCTGCTAATCTTTGCCCTGTTTTCGAAAAAAACGACTAAATACGGCGCTTGGGCCGGTGTTTTAACAGGAGGCATCGTCGTTAATGGATGGTTTTACTTGACCAACGACATCCGACCGGCACTCCCCACCGCTTTTTTGCTCAGCAGCCTAGCGATTTATATCGGATCAAAGGTAACATATAAGAAGAAAGATAGATTGGAAGGAGAAGCTTAGCACTATGGATCGTATAAAAATCTTACTGACCAACGATGATGGAATCCACTCTGCTGGACTCAGATATCTCTGGGAGGCGCTCAAGGGAAAAGTCGATCTGTTCATCGCCGCCCCACAAGAAGAGCGATCGGGTTTTGGAGCTGCTGTCACGATGGGAGGCCCACTGCGCGTTGAGTCTGTCGACCTTTACCCGGGAACACTCGCTTGGAAAATCGGTGGGACACCTGCCGACTGTGTACGCCTTGCTCTATCTACACTGCTCCCATCTCGACCCGATTTTATCTTTTCCGGCATCAACCACGGCTCTAATGCGGGCCGAAACATTTTTTACAGCGGGACTGTAGGCGGAGTTATTCAAGGCGTTTTACATAGCGGTATTCCCGGTATCGCCTTTTCTTATTTTGATGAGACGCCTTCTTTTCCCCAAGTCAAGCAATTTATTCCCCAAATTGTCGATTACATTGTCGATCACCCACTTCCAGAAGGCACGTTTCTCAACGTCAACTTCCCAGCTCTTCCAGCATCAGAGGTCAAGGGATATAAAATGGCGCGTCAAGGAAAGAGCTATTGGATTGAAACAGCGACAAAAAATCTCCAAACAGATAACCACACCGTCTATTGGCTCGAGGGAGCGGGTACGATCTGCGATGAGCACGAGGAAAGCGATATCGCGCTTTTGGAGCAGGGATACATTACAGCTGTCCCACTTCACATCAATGAGCTGACTGATCAGCGCCATTTTATCCATGCGAAAGTGGCTTTTGAAAAAACGCTCAATTCCCCCCTGATTAAGCCATCCGAAGCCGAACAGCCTGAAGCTAAGCTCAAAGAGCTAGAAGACGAGTTTGCCTAACTTAACTCTCTGTGCACGACAAAAACCTCCCGCTAGGGGTGAGCAAAGACAAAGCAAAACCTTTTTGAAAGACGAATTCATAGCCAAAGCGCTATGGATGAGAAGGAAAAAAGCGTTTGGCAAAGTCTTTGCCAGCCCTAGCACGGGGTTTGAAGCCCAAGATAGTCTGAACACAATCACGCAATTTTCCTTTCAAATTAAATTTAAGAGGAGTAAATTATAGTTGTGCAAAAAATGAACGAGAAGAAAACTCTACCAGAGAAAAGGTTATCTTTC
>JBCCHO010000169.1:0-5032 GCA_039028715.1 Chlamydiota bacterium
ATCGCCGGCCACTTGATGTGCAGTTTTATTTCCAATGCACAAGCTTGGATAAAAAAAACGCCGACGATAGCTTTCAATCTTTTCAACGTAATCAAAGAAAGTTTTTTAAGAAATCATTCCATCAAGACTCGCAGCATCGAGCTATTAAGTACTCAAAAAAAGAAGCTAGCGCCAAACCCTGCTGTTAAGCAATCATCAAATGATACAAAGCCGCAGATAGAGCCCAATTCTTTTAAAAAGACATCAATTAAAGTAGAACCCCAAGCTAAAAAATTTAACATAACCTGTGATACAAGCGTCAAAGACCTTGAGGATTCCTACGAAGAAGCAACAGTGGACGACATTGCAAATTTCATGGACATGTACCTTAAGAGAGGACCCAAACAAAGTGGCGCAGAAAAAGATAGCGAGAAAAAAGCTGCAGTGAAAGTTTCTAAGCTCACAGACTCTGAAATTCTCAAAAATTTCAAAGATGGTAAGAAGCTCAACGAAAAAGAGCTCGAGAGATACTGGGAAATCAAAGATCCGGATAGCTCGGATATTCGTATTAACCGTCTACAATTGGCCAAAGAATTTTGTACATACAAAAAAAGTAATTGGTGATTAGCTCCACACAAAGAACAGCGTTTTTTGAATTCAAACCCAAGTTCCTATATTCCCATTTTTTTAGGCACTATGATACCAAAAGCTTCAAAAATTAACCTTTGACCCTTTGTTGGTTCAGAAACAAGAATTTCATTATCAAAAACTTTATACTTTAGAGGCTCCTCGCGCAAAAATCGCTTTCGAAGGGAAATTTGATGATTTTGACTTGAGAACTTCTTTTGGTAAATTGACATATCCTGCTAAGGATAGGCAATTTATAAAAAGTAGCTCTCAAGGATAAAAGCGCGAATTTCACTCGAAATGGAATTTTGCGCGAGGATCCTCTCTAGATTGCATTTTTTATTCTAGCCAATATTAAGTTTAATATGGGCGACGAAGAAAAAATACGATCTAGAGGCTTTAAATCAGTTTTCTTGGGTGCGTTTGAACCGGAAGGAGTATATTTTTCTGGTAACTTTTCACTTAAAGTTAAGTAAAATATTACCTCTGAGTGCGCCCTATTTTTCCCTTTAGCGCTGCATATTTGATAGCACATTCGCGTTTATCTCGTAGCAGCAGTGGGGCCGGGAAACAGCGGAATGCCAATCATCTTTGTGAGTTGATAGAAAAAGATCAAGCCAGCCAACAGCAAAATGGCAATGAGCACAGCTTTTCCACCTGGAAGGCGGTCGGGAAGCAACTGTTTTCTTTGATATCGACCAATCCACGCCATCAATACGGGAAAGATCCCAAATAACACAACAGCGCAGATCCCTCCGGCAAAGCCCAAAGCCTGAAAAAAGATATTGGGGAAAAAGACGGAAAACAGCAGCGGCGGCACTAGCGTCAATAAACAAATCCCGATATTTTCTCGCTGTCGATGTTTAATTTTCAGTCCGTCAGATAAGAAGTGAACGAGACTCAGCGACTGAGCGAGGAACGATGTTAAAATGGCAAAGAAAGCCAAAATTTGCGCCGAATATCCAATCCAATCTGAGCCGACAAAATAACGGAGCGTCAAAGCGGCGTCTTTATCGGCGCGATAGCTGCTGAGAATGTCTTGGATCGGTAAAATGCCCAAGGCGATCCATTGCCAAATCAGATAGATGATAAGGGCAAAAGAAGATCCAATCACAATCGACAGCCGCACGCGCTTGCGATCGCCACCCATATACCGCATCAAGACCGGAATCATATTTTGAAACCCAAAAGCAATGACGAGGATGGGCAAAGAGGCAATCATGTACTTGGGTTTCGAGTACAAGAGCATCTTTGCAGAAACAAAGCGGACGCTGCAGACGACTAAAAGGAGATAAGCCAGGATTTTTCCCACCATGAGCAGTCGGTTCAAATGATCGACGGGCTGCGTTCCAAAGTACACAATCACACCGAAAATCAAGACGAAAAAACACGACCCTGCCCAATCTGGCAGGGACAGAGAAAAAGTCGTTTTAAAAAAGCTCGCCACATGGTCTCCGCTCAAGACCATATAAGCTACTAGAATAGCATAAAATAAAAAGAGGTAGAGCAACCAACAGAGCGCTTGCCCGATAGGCCCTAGGGTATCGGAAACCATCGAAATCAGGTTAACCGGCTTTTTAAACCAGCCGAGAACTTCAACCATAAGAAAAGAACCGCCCGTCACAAAAATCCAGACGACGATAAACATCGCTGTGGAAGGGAAAAACCCCGCTAAACCTGTTACAATGGGAAGGCCGAGCATTCCCGCACCGATGCAACTTCCAGTGAGGAGCAGAGCTCCACCGAAAACGCTTCCTTGTCTTGCCATATTAGATTTCCTCTAAGCCCGCGTGAAAAATCTTTTTAAAGCCTAAAGAGACTCCCCGCAAAAATCACTCTCGAAGGGAAATTTGATGATTTTGACTTGAGAGCTGCTCTCAAGGACAAAAGCGCGAATTTCACTCGAAATGGAATTTGCAAGAGCCTCTAAAAAGAGGCGATTTTGTCAATAGCTTCTTGTTTTTACGTCAACCGAGACTTCATCTTTTCAGCAATACGCTCTTCTTGACCTAATCGCCCAAATTGATACCCATCGTAATCGACGAATTTAAAAAAGCGTTCAAATTCGGGAAAAACCTGGCAAATTTGTTTTGCCATTTCTTGGGCGATATAGCGATAGGTGGGATGGCCAGCTGCCGATGAGCGAAGCTCACACAGCCATTGCAAGGCGCGCAAGTTGATCCGAAAATACCAGCGGATATTGTACGCCATCGGAATGGCATATTGAGCTTCTTCTGGTAGCTCTTTTGCTATTTCATCGTAAACTTCGCGCGCTTGATCCATCGCATTCCGATACGTTTTTTCCATTTCTGTATCGAGAATTTCATTTGGAATGAAATAATCGAGATCACAAGTCAAAAGCTGCTTTTCTTGTGATAACATTCGATGGCGTTGTAAGTCGCGATAGACGCCAAAGTCAGCGACAATTTCAAACGTAAATTCGGCGTGTTCGAGCGCACGCGGTGACTTATGCCGTCTGTTTTGGCGAAAAATACAGCCACCATCTAGAATCCGCGCGAGCTCTTCTTTGGGCAGCTTGCGACACATCTCTTGCAGCTCGAGCAGTCCGACATGCGAGCGAGTAAAGAGAAGGGCCGCACCTATTTTAAACGGACTGTCCAAGTCGTAGTCGATGAGTCGTACGCCCGGCTGATGATCGAGAACTTCCGCACCTTCTGCATATTCTGCGGCAATAATTCGCAGCTCTTCATCGGTCTTTTCGCGAAACTCGGAAAAAGCGATTTGGTATTTATTATTTGTTTCCGCCCGGCGAATAAAAGAGGGAATGACCTTTGACAGTTCGCGATGCCCTGCACGGGCAATTTCTTGAAGTTCAGTTAAGTTATGGCAATTAAGTTTTTGGATCAGTCCTTCAAAAAATCTCCCATTTCCATAAACCCCCATATTCGTGAGCGTGCTCGCCGGCAAAAGTCCGCGCAAACAATCGAGCACTTTTGCTCTAAGTGCCGCCGTATAAGCAACCTTAGAGACATCGTGTTCCCGCGGAAACTGTTTTTCCATTAACTCAGTCAATGGCGGGATGAAGGCGGCATAAGTTTCAAAAAGATGGTTACAACTTTTAATATAGATATCGCGATACGCAGAAGTCATTAAAATCGGCTCGCGATAAAAGAGATACTCTCCGTTGTATTTCTGGTCAAAATAGATGTAACGCGTCGATTTTTCTAGCGGTGAGCCACCAATGCGACAGTCTTCGATCGCTTTTGCAGCGATCATCGAAATATTTTCCATCGCAAGGTGACTCCCACCAAGTTCGCCAATCGAGTCGTCGCCATATCCATCTAAAATACGGTCATAAAAGTTCTGCGCCTTTTTGATCGCAATACTTTGCTCTTCTTGTTGATTTTCAATCCCACCAATTGAAATTGACGAGAAAGCGGTCTCTTCATTGAGAATAAAATCCTTAAGCAATAGTGAGCGAAGCCCTAAACTCGATCTAGAGTAGCGCGAAAATAGCGCGCCCTTGATGACTTCAGGCAAATTGCGCAAGGCAAAGACATGATTAGATGTATTTGTGACATAGCGGTCAATAATTTTGAGTTGCGCTTCTGTAAACTCCTCATAGTTATCCTGCATGAGTTTCCCCTTTTAACAGCGTTAAGCTGCACAAATCTTCGAATGATTAGTCCCTTGAGTGCAACATGAATGTTTATTGTGACACTTTCAACCCCCTGGGGGATGAATTTCTAAACTGATGCAATAGCAGTAACCTGTCGCTTGCGCGACCTAAGTTGGTAGCTTGCCATACAAACATTTAGATAACCTTAGCCTGTGCGTAAAGTCATGACGACTTCTCCCACAAGGGATATGTAGATACGCTTGGTCCGCAAGCTTGCAGCATCTCGCTAAAAAGGCCACATGCTTGTGAGCGAACTTCAAATAATTATACACAGGTCATGCTTTCCCCTCAATCCCCTGAGATAGATACGGGCTTTTTTGTATCCTCTCTAGAGGCTTCCCGCAAAATTCCCTTCGAAAGCGATTTTTGCGAGGAGCCTCTCTAAAAAAACCAGTTTTAACTCAAGTTATGTCTGATCCTAGTTCATATCAATTTTCTGTTTTTTACCTATCTGGGGCTTGAATTTTCAGCATACTTCAATAAAGTAGGTGAAAATCCAAGCTTCAGCCAGGTGGGAAAAGAGAATTTTAGATGAGCTATCATCAGATACAGCTCGAGCCGGTTCAAACGCACCCAAGAAACCTGATTTAAAGCCTCTAGAGGCTACTCGCGCAAAAATCGCTTTCGAAGGGAAATTTTAGGCAATTTACAAAAAGTAGTTCTCAAGGACAAAAGCGCGAATTTCACTCGAAATGTAATTTTGCGCGAGGAGCCTCTAGAGAACTTTAAATTCAGTTTGCTTTTGGGCGCTTTTGAATCGGCTTCGGTATATACTCCTTCCGGTTC
>JBCCHO010000170.1:0-5023 GCA_039028715.1 Chlamydiota bacterium
CTATCCCTTTCCCTGGAAAAGTCTATCCAAACTCTCTAGATATTTCTCTCGCTCAATACCCCCTGCTTTTAAAGGCTTTTACTCAGATGGCCGCCCTTTCATCGTAATTGTATATGACTCAACGAGAGTAGAGACGGAAGATAAAACTGTAAAAAGATGTTATGAGATATTTTTTCAGCGCCTTTGTGCACCTAAGTCTTTACATGGCATAGAGGATTACTGGGTGTCTGTAACGCATGGATGTCCTCCTGGCCACTCGATTTTTGGAGACAGCTCCCTTCCATCTGAAAAGGAGCGTCAAGTGATTAAAAAGCTTTTAGAGGAAGGAAGGGCTACTATTACTATGCATTTAGATACCGAAGAAACTGTGGAGTATTATAAAAAGGACTTTAATAACAATTAACATCCTCCTGGTTCGGCTTATTTTAAAAAAATTAAGAAGAGCAAATTGTATATACCGAAGACGATTCAAAATCCAAAAAGGTCGGTGATTTAGCGCGGCTATTTTGATCGACTTTTTTCCTGGGTTCTTATCCGACAGGTGGATAAAACCCAGGGAAAAATCGGTCAAAAGAGACCGTCAAATTCAGCGAGATTTTTGCAGATTGAGTCGTCTTCGGTATATACCCAAGCCGGTTCAAAACGCAAGGATGAGCGCTGAGCCAAGGTGGGGATTCACCTTGGCAAGAAAATAGATGGGAATATTTGGGGAAATAAATGCGCCAAACTTTTCCAGAGTCTTGTGAGAAATCCGGCTTATGATGATCAATGCGAAAAGAAGGGGGCACGGGCTTTTTCTTGTGAGAATGGCGTTGCCCCGAGTGACAGTCTGACGAAGAACCGGGTATCCTTGTTTTGCTCTGCAGGTGAATGAATAAGTGTTGCGTGCAGTTGCCAGCTCGTACTGATTGTTGTAAATAGATCGACCTTAATCGCGTTGTAGCTCGGCTCTTTTTTTCTTCCCCACCCAATATGCGACTCAATACGCGTTGTCCATTGAGGAGCAATTTTAATTTGCAAGCGAGAGATCAGTGAATTGCGGCCATCCGACAGAGGAGATTCAATGAGTTGATCAATAGGACGAGTGACTTCCATCACAAAATTATCGGGAGAGTTTTTCCGCCAATCAAAGCGGCTGCGATGGCGAAATTCGCTTTTAAATGCGCAATATTGATTGATTGTCCAGGCAATCCCTAGATTGGCAGTGTCTAATACTTGTGTTTCGCTATTCCAGCGAACTCGACTTGTAAAGCAAAAATAGGGAAAGTTCCAGGTGAAGTTAACCCCGATTTTTGGAATGATTTTTTTAAACGTCGTTGCATCAAAGAAAGCATAAGTATAAAAGTCTATAGTGAAGTTTGGATTAAAAAGAGGGTACTTATCAAAGTAAAAAGACTGTCTGATTCCACTGCGCAAAACGTTTAGCTTTTGGTAGCCATCTCGGATGCTGAAAATGTAGGCTTCTTCAGGGGAAAGCGTTGGGGGCGTTAAGCCTTGGTAACAAAGGTAGGGTTGGATGATGTGTTTGTATGAAGAATATCGCCGTGTTAATTTAAAGTCGAAATTAAAGCCATATTGAAAAACTGCCTGCCCAGCGGGCTTTTCATGTCGATTATTGCTGTAAAAAATTCCGTGAAAACCAACTAAAGGAGTTAAGTTTAAGCCGCGATAATAAAAAGGGCGGTAGAAGCTGTTTTGAGTTGCGAGACGTGCCGAATGGGAATTACGCGTATTCCTGAGGTCATTAGCAAAAGTATAAGTGAGGTAGGCTGTGGAAAACCTGTTTTCTGAGATGATTCCAGAGTGGCCAATGGAAATTGGTTTCATGATCAAAATCGACTGGGGAAGCTCTTGTTTTTGTGTTTGGAAGGTATTAAGCCGAATGCGACCTCTGATAAGAAAAGTAGCCCAGCTTTCAGCGTGGCGAAAAGTGAGTTTAGTTTCTTTGTTTGGGTCGAATTCAAATCTAGGTGAGACAAAGTCGGTTTCTAAGTTTTTATCACTTAAGTAGTCATATTGCATATTTAAGCTAGTGCGCTCATTGCCGCTTTTAGCTTTGTAAATTCCCTGAAAGCGGTAATGAGTTCTAGCTTTATTGGGATCATGATCGCGGTAAAAGGTGTCGTGGTCAAGATAATTTCTCGTCAAAAAATGAGCTCGTTTTGTATCAGAGCGATACTGGGCTTCAACTGCGCCGCCGACTCCTTTTGAAGGGCGCAAGAAACAAGAAGCAACAGCAGTGAAATTTTGGCCTGCGTAGAGTTGATAGCGCATTCCAATGAACGGCCAGAGGCCCTTGTCTTGGCCGATCATGTAGCTGACAGTTGATTCTGAAGAGCTTTTCAAATTAACTTTGTAAGGCAAAGGCGGAAACCAAAAAATTGGGGTGTCGTCAATGCGGACTGTAGTTGCTCCGGTTGCTTCTAAAAAACGGTGATCGGTGATCTCCATGCTACGCGATTGGATTGTCCAGTACGGGCGATGATCTTCACTCGTTGTCAGGGTACCCTTTGTGATCAAAAAATTCCCATTAGGTTTAATTTCAACCACTTCGCCACTGACAAACCAAAAATTAGTGGCGCTTTTTCCGCCATAAATCATTCCTGTTTTTGTCGTGAAATCAAATTCCAACCGGTCGCCAATGTAAATGACTCCATGTTTTTCCAACATCAGATTGCCTTCAGCTGTGACAGAATGTAATTTTTTTCCATCAACTAACTTGTAAGTGTAGCAGATCTTTTGTCCTTGGATCCGAATTTCAGGTGCGGTGATTACACCGCCGCTTTCAGTAGTGATCATGCCATTTGAATATTCGGGATCGTTGAGATCGACGATAACAGGGTAATCAACTCCATCTCCAAAACTCAAAAGAGGAAGAGCAATAGCGAGCAATAAGAGAATAAAGCGTATAGTTATAGTTGAATTCACGTTAGAAAGAGTAACATTGAGGCGACAAATGGTGCTACCGAATCTATTTTGCGCCTAGCTGAAAACTCATTACTGGAGGGCTTTAACGAGCAATCCCGCTAGAGCATAGCGGTTTTTGGGATGTCCTGATTGAATTGCACTGAGGATAAGGTCGATTCCTTGTGGGTCGTGTTGCTCAGCGAGGGCTTCGAGTGATTCGATCATAAGCCGAGAAGTTTCTTCAGGGGTTAGAAGGTAAGCAAGGCTGTGGCGTTCCGTCCAAGGAAGTAGAGGGCGGAAACGAAATAAAGGGCAGTCTTTTTGCTTTTTAACCCAGGAAAAAAGAATTTTTCCATGGGGGTCTCCGACTTTCATTCGGTAGAGGGCGAGGTGGCAGTAATTGCGGATAAAAGGAGATCCGACCCGTCTAGATTGTTGCTTTAACAGCTGAGTAGCGCCAGCAGAGTTTAAATTTTCAAGGAGCTTGACGAGAAAAGGAATCAAGTCGCGCTGTTTTTTTTCGAAGATAGCAGTTGCTAAGATCAAAAAATCCTCCTCGGGAAGTTCGAGAGCTTGGGCTAGAATTTGCTCCCGCAGCATCAGAGTAATCGATGGAATATCCCGGTTTGTTTTTTTCGCGTATTCTGCGCACGAAGGGACAACTTTCCACGACAGTAATGCTCCTCCAATTGAATGCAGAGGTTGGAACCCGAAGTCTTTTTCGTTTCTAATGAGGATCTGCAACAAAGTGGGAACACAAGCGGGATCGCGCTTTTTGAGCAAGACAAGCGCTGCGTTGACGCGTAAATCGAATAGATCGGCGTGCAGCAACATTTTTAGCGTATCAGTTGCCGTGGGAATCGCGCTTAAGAGGTGGATCGCAAATGGGTTTTGATTCCGCGCACTTTCAATAATCGCCTTGCGAAAGTCATGTTCCCCGAGTTGGGAAAGAGAGTAGTAGGCGGCGAGCGCGACGTTTTTATTCGGCGATTGAGCGAGCTTTTTTAGTAGAGGAATAGAGTGCGCATCATTGAGCGCTCCTAGGGCTGCTGCGCACGTTTCTTGCTCGGCATAGTCCGAATGAGTAGCTCCCGCTCGGATAACAGGTAGAAAATTATCAAAACCAGAGCGAGCAGCAGCGGTGATAGCGGCTAAACGCACTTCTAAGCTTGGGTTTCTCGCAAGCCGCTGTAAAGCTTCAATAGCATCGATAGAGCCAATCATAGCAAAAAGCTCAGGAAAATAGACTTGGATAAAAGGGGGAAGTTTTTGCATGAGGCTATCGATCATTCCCGTTGCTCGGTTGGATTTGCGATTAGCCAGAGCGTGAGCAGCTTCCAGGCGCGTGATCAAAAATGGCGATGAAAAAGCCATCAGTAGGGCTTCTTCGGCCTGATCGTCTAGATTTTGACTGAGAAACTGGACGGCTGCTAGCTGCAGTGTCGCATTATGACTAGAGAAAGCAAACTGGTACGCTTCTGTAGCTTGCCGCATGCCAGCAATGCCGGTGCCATACATGCTAATGAGTTGGCATTCATCGTCGTGACTTTTAGCTCCTTGGAGAAGCAAAATATGTCCGAGTTCGCGTAATAGGGAAAAATCGTAACGCCCTTGTTCCCATGCGAGCTGGCGGTAAAGTCCAATGGCTCGCTCAATTTCTCCCGATTGAATAAGGTAAAGCACCTGATTTTTTTTAGGCTCTCTTTCTATTGCTTCTAGTCCGGATTTCTGCCCGGCTCTGTTAGAAGAAGAGTTAGCGATTGAAACAGGTTCGTGAGAAAAATAAGCCGACATAGAGAGGGGAAAAGTCAATAGCAGCGCCCTTATTTTTCTCGTTAGTTTTGGCATATAGCAATTCCGGTTAACGGGTTTTTCAGAGAATTGACTGCGTGGATCCCCATCCCGTTTAGGGGATCGGGAGGAAACGCAGCCTGCAAATTTTTTGCTCATATTGCCCCCAATGCGTTGCCAAGAGAAAAGAGTAACCTGTAGCCTTCTGTGCTAAAACGCAATATTTCGCATTAACTCCGTCCCATCTCTTCTTCCCATTTACAAGCAAAAAGGATCCAGAAGACCGAACAGAAACAAGTCCAAAATGAACCCCCTTGTTTTTCCC
>JBCCHO010000171.1:0-5007 GCA_039028715.1 Chlamydiota bacterium
AAAAGCACGGCGTTTGGGATGAAATCCGACGCGGGTATTTGGCTTGTATTTCGTTTACTGACGATAACGTGGGCCGCGTGATGGAGGCCCTTGAGAACAGCCCTTATGCGGACAATACGATTGTGGTGCTTTGGTCCGATCATGGTTTCCACTTGGGCGAGAAGCGTTCCCATACGAAGTTCTCGCTTTGGGAAGAATCGACGCGGGTGCCTTTTATCGTTTGGGAATTTGGAGCATCTGTTTTCCGAGTATTCCAAGGAGCTCTCTTGGAAATGGTTACAACCATTCCCTGCAAGACCTCAATTAGAAATCTCGAAAAAAATCTTGCTTAAGCTTTTTAGCAGAGCTTGTGAGAACTACGGGCTAAAGCAAGCTCTACCAAAAACCTAAGAAAATTTTTCCCTTAAATTGACCGGGCTGTCTTTTCGAGATTTTCAAGAAAGTCAATCGGAATTTTCCGAACTTGCATTGAGTTTTTGGTAAATACCAACGCCAATCATGTATAGCGTTGACGATAACAACACACTCACGGGATAGAGAATATCGGTCACATCTCTTTTTGCGACTTCGATCGTCAATACAAGCCCTTCAAGTGACAGCGCCGAAGTAATGATAATCGCGAATTTCGTCAATGTTCGCCGCGAATCTGAGGGCGCCTTTTGGTCGCTTTCTTTTCGCAACACCTCTTCGAGCATCAGGTATTTGCCAACATCGATCACGGCCATCGAAAAGACGATCAATCCGACCTCATCGAGCAGTTTATAAACGGTGTAGCTCCCCGAAGTAAAGTCTTGAATAATTCCCCAAACTGATGAACCTAAAATACAAAGAGCAATTAAATAGAGGACAACGCAAGCAGCGATGTAGCCAAAATTGGAAAAGCTTGCAATGGCAACGCGTACTTTCGGTTCTTTCATGATTTCTCTAGTCTCTTTCAATGCAACCTCCTAACTTGAGTTGTTGTTGTTTCTCTTTGTGATCATCAAAGAGCCGATAAACCTGAGTTCTGAATTTAACATCTTTAACCTAAGCGATTTTTATAAGGAAAATTAACGCTATTTGAGTGAGTGGAATAGCCGAAGTTATTTTCCGAATGAAAATAGCGTCAATTTTTTCATAAAAATCGCTTAGGTTAAAGACGTTAAATTCAGAACTCAGGTGATAAAACACCGCAGACGACTTTGCACAAGTGGGGTTAATCGTCTGAAGGTAAATTATAGACATCACCGACATGGCCGACTTGATCGAGATTTTTCTGGGCAAAAGGATCGAGCGAGTAAGCCTGAATGTAACCCTCGCGACCGGGAATTTCAACTTGTTTTAAGTCTTCAAAATCGAAATTTCCTTTTGTTTTTTCGTAAACGCTTTCCGATACAATAATCATCTTCTTGACTTTCTTTGTCATTTGTTCTAGCCGAGCGGCGATATTGACTGTATCGCCAATTGCGGTGTATTCCATTCGGCGCACAGATCCAATGTTCCCAAGAACCGCCAGCCCAGTATGAATGCCAATTCCCATTTCAAACTGATGGCGCCCCTCTTTTTCCCAACGACTCGAGAGCTTTTGTAGTCGGTGCTGCATCTGAATGGCCGCCAATAAGGCGTGTAGTTCCTGCTCTGCATCTTCAAGGGGCGCGCCAAATTCGACCATCAGCCCATCGCCGATAAACTTATCTAAGGTTCCGCCATATTGAAAAATGACTTCGATCATCTCTTCAAAATATTCATTGAGCAGCTTCAGCACCTGCTCCGGAGCTAGCTTTTCCGCTAAAGTGGTAAAGTTCCGAATATCGGAAAAAAGAATTGTGACCTTTTTCCTTTCTCCTTCTAGCGTAATCGGCTGATCGAGTTTGAGCAGTTCTTCGAGGGCATATTGCGATACGTAACGAGCAAAGCCGACTTTTAGCCGTTCGCGCTCTTCAAGCCCACGCGCCATATCATTGATCGCCTCTGAAAGGTCATTAAATTCGTCTTGCGTATCGAGTTTAGAGCGCGCCGATAAATCACCGCCGCCAATTTTTTGCACGGTCGTACATAGCATCGAAAGAGACGACGAAACGAGATTAGAGAGAAAATAGGCAAAAATCACAGCGACGAAAATCGAGATTGCAAAGCCGCCGATTCCATGCAGTAAAAGGCGTTCGAGCTCTCGGTACACCTCTTTTGCCTGAATATCGATCCCCAAAAGGCCAATTTCCTCTCCCTTAGGTAGAGTTAGCGGCGCATAGCCGCTGATCCAGCTGATCGGGACTTTTTCTCCGGCATAGATGTGCGTTGACACAAAGGGTTTTGGCGGGCCAGGCGGCGTTTTGATCGACGATGGGTAGGGATTGCCAAATGCCATCGGAATCGGACCTTCACCTGTTTCCGATCCCAAAATGAAAAAATAGCGGCTCGACCCCTGATAGCGTTGAATAATATACACTCTCTCGGCATAGACATCTGCCCGCCGATTGAGCTTTTGAATGTGGATCAGTTGCTGTTTGAGTTTAGCTGCTCCAACGGGGTCAGCCTGCCCTTCTCCTTGAACCATCCGATCAAGTGCAGGCAAATCGATCAGCTCGCGCGAACTGATCGCCAATGACAGCACTTTGCTCTGAATTTCACTGAAAATCATCCGCGACGCTTCGCCAAAGACAATAAACAGCGCCACCAATGTGCTGAGCAGCCCTAGCGAGATAAAAGCATAAAAGAGCTTTGTTCGAAATTTCATTGCAATCGATGCCATCAACTTGGGTTTTAAACCCAAGCTTACGTCTGATGATGGTTCAGATAAACTTTCTGTTTTTTACCTGTCTAACGGCTTGAATGTTCAGCATACTTGAATAAAGTAGGTGAACATTCAAGCCGTTAGACAGGGGAAAAGAAAATTTTAGATGAATCGTCATCAGACGTAAGCTTGGGTGTCTACTCAATCTATAGCGGTTCTAGCTCAAAAAACCCAAGCAATTTTCATCGACCTTTTGATCACTTTGAGTCGGCTTCGATATCGGTTATTACAGATCAACGCTTAAGGTCGCATCTTCCTCGATTTGCACCATCGCTCTAGGATCGTCAGCGGATTCAATATCAAAACTCATAGGGGTGTTTCCTTTTGACAAGCAGTTTGTCAATAACGCGCTAAAACTATCAGTTGGGGAGCCAGGTGAGCTAGCAGCAGCAAATCCCCCATTAAAATTCCCACCACTATTAGAGTTATTGATCGCTGAGCAGTTTGTAAATGAACAAACAACGATGCCTTCGACATTGTCAATAGCAAACCCTCCAGTTGGCGTACTAGCTGTAGTTGAGCTTGTATTATCGCTCGCTAAGCAATTCATAAATGAAGCTGTAACAATAGCGTTATCTCCATTCCTAATGACAATCCCCCCTGAAGTACCCACACCCATACTAGTACTATTGCCAATAGCCGAGCAATTCTCAAATGAAACCGCAAGAGAATTAGATCCTAAACCACTTCCTTGATTATTAAGCGCAAATCCTCCTCTAGCAACGCTTGTCCCGTCGGAATTTTCATTGTCGCTGGCTAGGCAATTCCTAAATGAGACCGTGCAGCTATTCCTATTATTAGGATCAGACGCCCCGTTATGAATACCAAACCCCCCAGAGGCATTAAATGGCATATCCCCATTATTGACATTACCAATTGCCGAGCAATTTGCAAATGAAATGATAAAGCTCGACTCTTTTCCGCTTTGATTAACCGTAAAGCCTCCACTAACAGTGCTATTGATTGCTGCGCAATGCGCGAATGAACCTGTAAAGATGCTATCATTAGACATAGGCATATCATCGATGAAAAACCCGCCGCCGTTATTGATTGCTGAGCAGTGATTGAACGTCGCTGTTGAAACCCCATCGACCGGTTCGTAATAAAACCCAAAGACCTGAGCCTCGACAACATCGATCCCATTCACGGTGCAATTGTTGGCTAAAGTGACTCCATTTCCATTAGAATTAGAAAGGATCGGGCGCATCGTCGTTTGCGCGGGAATCGCAATTTGACCAAACTGGGTGGCGATCAACAGCTCTGTTCCCGATCCAGCAAGCGTTTGGCTCGACTTCATTGTGAATCCATCGCTCATCCCTGTTGACGTCCCATCTCCGGCAAACACATAGATAAAATCACCTGCTTTGGATTGATTTTGCGCTTGCATAAGCGTTGGGAAAGGGCTCTCAAATGTTCCCGAGCTGCTACTTAGATTGTTTACAAAGGTGAAGTTTAACGGGTTTCCTCCGCTATCGGTTGCAATGACCTGCTGATGCGATTTTTCAAAGACGATCGGCTCGAATCTTTCAGGCGGCCGGAAGCGATCACAGCAGTTTACGGGGTTTTTTGTACACCTCATCGCTTTTTTGCCTAGCGGAATTGTCAGCCTAATGGTTCCATTGACTTCGGCGCGATTAATGTGATCGCCAAAGACTGAAATCTCGGCGCTTAACACATTTTTGTAAGTCACGCGGAATTTCCCCAGCCCGCCAAGGCGCGTGTTGCGGTTGCCGCGCTTAAAAAAGTAGGGACTTCCCGCAAGGTAAAAGGTCAATCCTTTCCAATCGCAAGAGCGATACCCCACTTCGAGATTGCCCCCTGTGAGCGCAAACCGATTGGTTTTGCAAATAAGCGCATTGTTTCCCCGGAATCTTGCAAACGCTGGCGGCCTAATCTTTTTCTCAAGACTCTTCAACGGGAAGTAGCCGTTGAGATAAAATTCAATCCCGCCCCAATTTTTGTTCGAAAAAATGAGTGGAAGTGTATAGGAAAACCCTGGAGTGATTTGATTAAATAGATGGCCGGTTCTACTTTCTCGAAGATCGAAATAGCCATAAGCCGCTAGCCCGTATTTCTCACAAGACTCTGGAAATAAACCCCTATTTATGATATAAGTTATTTATAATGAACTACTTATAATTATAAATTGATGGGGAATAATGAAAACACACTGTAATTCTAAAAAAGTAGAATTTGCGCCACTCAAAAACAAGAAGGTAGTTGCAGGTTTTGAAGGA
>JBCCHO010000172.1:0-4966 GCA_039028715.1 Chlamydiota bacterium
AAGACCGCCTTGTATCTTTTCCCAGTATTGTGATATATTTTTCAACATAAGGGGCCGCTTTTTTTTGTTTTAGCTTCTATTTATATACACTAAAAATCGGCTTCTTTTCACTTCTAAATTTTTTCTTTTTCCCTAAAAAATACCGCTAATCCTGAATTACGCAATTACCTCAACAAGATGTGATTTTATCTGATGATGAAGATTTTGACTTTTCTGAGTTTAAAAAAGATGCAATTAAAAAACTAAAGGAAGGAAGATCTCTTATTGGTGAAGATGGAGTTATCACTCCCATTATTAAAAATATTGTTAATGCCTCATTAGAAGCTGAACTTGATTTTCATATTAATCAGTGTAAAGAAAATGGAATCAATAACAGAAAAAATGGCAAGTCATCAAAAAAATTAAAAACTAGTGTAGGGAAATTTAACATAGAATCATCTCGCGATCGGGATAGTACTTTTAATCCAGAAATTGTAAAAAAGAGACAAACAATATTAAATGATGATATAGATAACAAAATCCTAGCTTTATTTCGATTAGGAATTAGTTATCAGGATATAAGAAGTCATTTAAAAGAAATATATGGAATTGAAGTTTCTCAAGGTCTGCTAACTAAAGTTGCCGAAAAAATTTTACCTCTTATTACTGAATGGCGAAATAGACCTTTAGAAAAAATTTATACTATCGTTTTCCTTGACGCTATGTTTTTTAAAGCAAGAGAATCTGGAAAAGTCATAACTAAAGTCGTGTATAATATTCTCGGTATTAATCAAAATGGGGGGAAAGATATTCTTGGGTTTTATACCGCAGAAAGTGAAGGAGCAAACTTTTGGTTGGGCGTACTTAATGATCTTAAAGCTCGAGGAGTTGAAGATATTTTAATTGCCTGTATTGATGGATTAACAGGATTTCCTGAAGCAATTGCAGCTTCATTCCCAAAGACAGAAGTGCAATTATGTATTGTTCATCAAATACGTCATTCGCTTAAGTACATTGCCTCCAAGGATGAAAAGTCTTTTATGGCCGATTTAAAATTAGTCTATCGCGCTGAAACTAAGGAATTAGCAGAGAAGAGGTTGCTTGATCTAGATGAAAAATGGGGAGAAAAATACCAAATGGTGTTACGCTCATGGCAAAGTAAATGGGATGAGCTTTCAAATTACTTCAAGTACTCTACTGAGATAAGGCGTCTTATCTATACAACTAATGCTATAGAAGGTTTCCATCGCCAGGTGAGGAAATATACCAAATCAAAGGGGTCTTTTACCTCTGAAAGCGCCCTCTATAAGCTAATCTATGGGGCTTACGAGTGTATTAAATTGAAATGGAATCAACCCATGCATAACTGGGCTATCATCATTTCTCAGCTTGCTATTTACTTTGAAGGTCGATTAAAACTAGAGCTGTAATTTATAGCCTGACACAGTTGAGTGAACGGTCTCCCTCCTGCTGGTCTTTGAGAGGCTTGAGCCGTATGATGCGAAAGTATCACGTACGGTTCTTATGGGAGCTTGGCTCGGCAACGAGCCTTGCTTACCAGATCTCCCTTGCTTAATCCTTTTTACAGAAAAAGTGTTGCTTAATCGTTTCTAATAAATTTAACACAAATTCAATGAACCTATCCGTAAATGAAAATGTTTTTAGTTTTTACCAGGTTTCTAGCAAATTTTTGGAAGCTGATTTGTACACATTGTCCATGAGACAAGGGTAACAAATCAGCTTCCAGAAAGATACAGAAAGAGTGAAAAGCAAGAAGATTTTCATTTACGGATAGGTTCATGAATTGATTTAATGGTCAGTCACCTGGGTCGCACTCACAGGTAATATGGGAGACACAGCCTGCTTCAGCTTATTAGAACCCCTTTCTGCTTTATCAGCAGAGGAATGGCTAGCGCTCAATAGCGATGAAGAAGACTTTCTTTTTTCACCAAATCCCCACGACCCTAACATCAAACTTCCCGTCCCTATAGAATGCCTCCCGGTAGATTTTTCTCTTAAAACAAAAGCCGCTGCTATTAGCTCGAGTTCTTCTGTTTATTTTCTCGTTTTAAACGCTTTATTTTCTCCATGGAAAACAACTGTTGCCTTGGCAAAATATGTCGTCCAGCGTTGTATCATGATCCCCCTTTATTTAGGCCAAAGCCGCATCTGTCAACGTTTCTATCCACTTTTAGCACCGAAAACAGCTGCTATCAATGGCTACCACGCAACTCAGCGGCTCCAACAAGCGGGATTTATTGTAAAACACGTCGTTTTAGAGCGCGATGGCATCCGGTATAGCGGTCTTCTTATTGGACATAAAACGACAATTACAAATGGGAACTGGGCACTCCAGGCGACCGGTAATGCCTGTCCTATTGAACTGATTTATTATCGCGGGCAAACAGCAGCTGAGTGTGTCGCCCACGCTTACTTTAACCACGCTTTTAATACCCTGCTCATCAACGGCCCTTCAGTAGGTAGAAGTCAAGGCCACGCCACACCCGAAAGTATGGGCCAAACCCAGGAACTCGGAATTCAATTTTTAGCAACTGCTTTAAAGGCTAAAAGCCTTATCCTCGCCGGGCATTCTCTTGGAGGCGCAGCTATAGGATTAGCAATCAATCAGCACGAGTTTAAACCGGAAATCACCTACATGGTCATCCGCCAAATGACCTTTGATCGAGCAAGCCATGTCTGTAGCTGCTTTGCTGCTACCTATATCTCGGCCAAAATCGAACACTTTATCAACTGGCTTGTTCGCTGGGCAGGGTGTGAAATGGATTCAGTCAAGGCTTCTAAAAAACTCAAAGCTCTGGGCATTTGTGAGATTATCATCCGGGCTAGCGAAGATCCTATTATCTCTGCTCAACCTAGTGTGTACGACGCTCAACTAGGCGAAACGCTAAAAAAGGAGGCAGTTATTCCCAAAGATACACCATGGATTCCTATAACGAGCCCCAACAAAAACAGCAATGCCGGAAACAAGCAACTCGTCACGTTTGAAGGTGGACACAACTCCGGCCTTTGCTCAATTTCCTGGGTCTTGAGCAAGTTTATCAAAAGTAGAGTGTAAAAGCGATTTTTGCGGGGGAGTCTCTTAGATGAGCGATTATACGACGCGAGCTTGGGTTACAAGTGACAAACTCGAGTTAACGCTGCAAACACGCTTCTGCCACTTGACTGAGAAAGTCTTCGCCACAATCTAGCAATCTCGTCACAAGGGGAGCAACATCAACCTGATATCCTTGCCAAACACATGCTTCAGCTGGAAGTGACCTTTGCGATTTTCGAATACAGGTAGCGACAAATGTTTGATACCACTCTCTATTGTACTGCAGCAGCGCTGTGATTTGATGTTTCATTTCCTTTTTCTGCTGAATTGCTTTAAGCGTTTCTTTCACAATTCGAAACGATCGGTAAAGGGCAATCCCCAAAACTGGTGATAAATTTCGAGGATGTTTCTCAAACCAACACTGCATCTCACGGCAACACTCGATCGGCAAAGAGGTCGTGTAGTAATAGGCAAGCCGGATTTGCTTTAATGCTTTGCTATCTTCTTTCTCTAAGCGCGCAATTTCCGCTTTGATCGCCGCTGCAGTAGAAAAGTTTCGCTTCTTTTGTCCAGCGTGACGATGAAAGAGAGCCGCTAACTTAAAAGAATTGCCACTTTCTGCCATCGCTTTATCCAAATAACTCGCCCACGCATGGGATTGGTTATAGTCAAAAAAAGCGATCACAATCCGCTCCTTTGACCTAGAGTAAAGCTCCTCAAACACCGGCCAGAATTCCGCATACAATACCTGTAGGCATCCATTGAAAGAAAGCTGCAAGCTTTCATCAACCATATTCTTCAAAATCAACAATTGATCACTTTCCGATAGCTTTGCTTTTTCTAGAGATTTTTTCGCTTTAGAAGCTAGCTGGAAGCAACGGCCTATCTGGGTAAAAACCTCTTCATTGAGTCGCAAAGAAGTCGTGTTTTTCTCATTCATACCGCAATGCTCTCGAACCAATTTCCGAATAGGAGGAGATAACTTCCCTATGAGTTTTTTCGCAATATTCTCTCGCAATAAATTCTTATCTGAACTTTGAGCAAGTAAGCCAAGCAACTCAATAAGGTCTAGGTCTTCCACATCAAGACTTGTCAATCGAGCTGCTTTAACCTGCTGAGCTTTTTTTTTCTTATCCTGCTCTTTTAGATAAAAGCGGCGTAAAGATTGCTCCTTTTGGCGAGAAAATAGCGAGCGCCAACGCCCAAAAGGCTTCAAGCCATGCTCATTTACCCACAGAAAAAAAGAGGTCTGGCGGCGGATCCGCTGGTTAGCCACCTCCTTTTTACTAACACAGCTTTCAATTGAATCTTTAAACCCACCAATCCCCTGCTTACTCGCCAAAGATCGAGGGGTTGCTTGACTAGATCCAGTTGAAGAAGGCCACTGTGACGATGAATGATACGACATAAAAATCCATCAAGTTAGGTCGATTTAGGTCGATATTGACCCGAATTTGCCACTTGTAGTGAGAGAATTTTGAAGTATTGTTGATTACCAATAAGACGATAAAATTCTCTCACTACAAGTGGCAAATTCGGGTTGAAACTGCGTATGAAAAGATTTAATATTAAGAGATGATTTAGAAAAAGAAAAAAATTTGTAAATCGAGCCCGGATGAAAACCTGCGGGCTTGAGTTAAAACCCGAGCCCGCGTCGTATAATCGCTCAGATCAATGTTCTGTTTTTTTACCTGCCCAAGAATTGAATTTTCAGCATACTTGAATAAAGTAGATGAAAATTCAACTCTTGGGCAGGTGGGAAAAGAGAATTTTAGATGAGTGATTATACGACAAGGCTATTGTTCCCAAAGGGAAAAACAAGGGGGTTCATTTTGGACTTGTTTCTGTTCGGTCTTCTGGATCCTTTTTGCTTGTAAATGGGAAGAAGAGATGGGACGGAGTTAATGCGAAATATTGCGTTTTAGCACAGAA
>JBCCHO010000173.1:0-4965 GCA_039028715.1 Chlamydiota bacterium
GTCAAATTCGGCGAAATTTTTGCATTTTGAATCGGCTTGGGTATATACTAAGCGAAACATTGACAATACGCAACTCAGCAGTTCCCCATGAACTTTTTTTGCATAGAGGAGCCTCAGAAATTTTGTCGTAAACTTTGTAAAATTTCGCCTTGTTTTTCCTCCAATAGCAGATTGAGACCTCTCTCTGGGGAAAATCATGGGGAATTGCTGTACGCAGCTAGCCCACTTTGAATTTATATTAGCGTCTAAGCTAACATCGGTATAACATGACTTAGAGACGACGACTTAAGCAAGAAACAAAAGAGGTTGTTTATGAAAGGGATCTATCGACTTTGTCTTTTATTGACCGCAATTGCATGGATAGTCACTGGCTGCAAAAGTCACAGTGACAAACCGAAAACTAGTGGAGGCAAAAGAGCTGATCGGACTGAAACCATTGCCCAAACAATTTCGGTGAATATCACCAATGAGCCAAACACTCTCGATCCCCGAAGAATGCGCGCCTTAAATGACATTAATCTCAGTAAAATGTTTTTTGAGGGCCTTACCCGCATTGACAAAAATAATGAGCCCTCTCTTGCGCTTGCAGAAAAAATCGATGTTTCTAGCGACTTTAAAACATATACCATTAAGCTGCGAAAATCCTATTGGTCGAACCAGACACCTGTCACAGCTCACGATTTTATTTATGCTTGGAAAAGCAGTCTCTCGCCAGAGTTTTCATCACCTAATGCGCACATGCTCTACATTATTAAAAACGCTGCTGAAATTAAAGCTGGCAAACTTCCTCAAAGCCTCCTTGGAGCTCAAGCTCTCGATGACTATTCTCTCAAAATCGAACTTATCAATCCGATCCCCTATTTTTTAGACCTCATCTCTCACCCCATTTTTTTACCTATTAATGCCAAGGTAGATCGCATCCACCCAGATTGGGCGACGCAAAGCGGCTCTTTTGTTTGTAACGGTCCTTTCCTGCTCCAAAATTGGGAGCACCATCACTGTATGGAAGTCGCTAAAAACATGTCTTACTGGGATAATAAAGCTGTTAAGCTTAAAACCATCAATCTCGTTATGCTGTCAGCAGAAACTGGGCTAGAGCTCTTCGAGGATAATCAGCTCAATTGGAACGGATCTCCATTTTCGGTGATTCCTACCGATGCATGTGCAACACTGAAGCACCGCCGCCGCTTAAAGAAAATTTCTAATCTTGCGACGCACCTGATTAGAATCAACACAAAGTCTTTCCCTCTTGAATCACAGAAAATGCGTCGAGCGTTGGCTCTTGCGGTTAATCGACAAGCCCTCGTTGAGCACATCACCCAAGGCAATCAAATTGCAGCCACTGGCATTGTCCCAATGGCCATGGATCTCGTCTCTGAGCCTTACTTCAAAGACGGCGATATCGCACAGGCAGTTGAGCTTTTTCGGCAAGCTCTTCAAGAGAATGAGATCGACCACGAGAGCTTTCCAACCATCAAGCTTCTTTATTCAGCATCAGATAATACACGCCGCCTCCTTGCTCAAGCTCTCCAAGATCAATGGAAACAAGCTTTTAGTATTTTAGTCGAGCTCGAGGCTGTTGACACCCAGATCCTCTTTGACCGAGTAGCTAAAGGTGACTATGAGTTAGCCATTGGAAGTTGGTATGCTGATTTCAACGATCCTATTAATTTTCTTGAAATTTTTAAATCGAAATCAGTGGGAACAAATAACACCAACTGGGAAAATACCGACTATCAAAAACTCCTCGAAGATTCTTATTTTTGTCACCAAAAAGAAGAGCGCAAGGAGCTTCTCCGCCAAAGTGAGAAAATTTTAATCGATGCTATGCCGGTGATTCCACTTTATAACGCTACGATGCTCTACGTCAAAGATGACAATCTTGAAAATGTTGTTCTTACCCCAATGGGAGTTATCGACTTCAAATGGGCCTATTTAACGTTATTGCCAAAAGATGCCCACTTAGCCGATTTATAAAAATAAGGATCTCTATCTTGTATGTAAAATGTTTCTTTTTATTCATTACAGTTTTATTTGCTACAGAGCTTTTCTCTGCAGCCGTCACTATTTTCAATGATAGTCCTTTTCCTCTCAAAGCGGAAATCGTTGCTGCTGATGGCACGAAAAAGGGATCTGTGCAGGTTACTCCACAACAAACAGTGACTTGGCAAGACCCGGAAACAGGGTATGCCGTCTGGTCCCAAACTCCTTATACTGTCATTTTCACATGTCGCGATGGAAAGCAATTTGGCATCTATACCGATGTTTCTCCTGGGGCAACGATTACAGCTCTTACATCATCAGGAGATCGTTACTGTCAACCCGAAAAGAAAAAAGAAACAGAACCCTCTCCCTTCCCGCCTCCTCAAACAAATCCGGGGGAGCTCTATATTGACCCCAACTTAGGCCCACCATGAGATGGCTCATTCTCCTTTTCTTCCCAATAGCAACTTTTGCGGTTACAATTCCGATTAAAAACGATACCCGCTACACCCTACTTGCAACAATTATTTCCGCTGAAAATAAAATTGTGAGCTCATCGCGTATCAAGCCCGGCCATACACACACGTGGAGTGATAGCCCCCAAGGAATTTCAGACTGGGAAAAAGGTCCATTTCGCATTCTCTTTCACTGCACCAATGGTTCTTTCTATGGGCAAGTGTACCCTGTGAATGATAAGCTTCAAGTCTACGCCAAGAACGCTAGTGGGGGAACAAAAAAATGCTCAGAACCTGAGCTCTGAATTTAACGGTTTTAACCTGAGCAATTTTTATGGGAAAATTAACGCTATTTTCATTCAGAACTCAGGTTCAGAATAACATGAGCTGCGTCAATTGGATATCGTGCGGCTCAACGGGGAGTTTTTTTTCTATCAACTGCTCTTGAAATCCAACACCCCAAGACGGGCAAGACAGTGGGCGAAGAAAGGCGTCGTAATACCCTTTGCCATAACCCAGCCGGTCATGGTAAAGGTCAAAAACAATTCCTGGCACAAGCACGCAACTCACTTCGTCTACTGGAATTAGCGAGCAATGCGTTGGATTGGGCTCTAAAATTTTCCAGTTTCCCTGTTCCACAAGGTCCCGCTCTGGATCTAGAACTCTATAGGAAAATAGCTGATGGTTTGAACCTATTCGCGGCAAAGCCAGCTGTTTTTCTTGAGCGAGAAGCCGGTTGAGTGGCTGAAGGTCGATTTCACCGCCAAAATTAGCAAATGAAAGTACATAGCGAAAAGGCTTTAGGAGAGGAAGCAATGTCTTGGATAGCTTTTGACTGGCTTCTAAACGCCGCGCCAAAGAAATTTCCCCGCGTTTCCTAAGAAATAGCCGGCGAAGAGCAGCTTTTTGCTCTTTGATTGTCGTTGTCATTGAGAAGCAAGCGGCCTCCCTTGATCATATTGAATTTTTTTTAAGAATCGACCGTTAAAGTCGTAAAGAGTTGCTGTTCCCCTTCCTTTTTCTACAAATGATACGACATCCATGCTCGATTTTTTTCTATAAGACCCCGTCATCAAAAGATCATTCTCATACTCTTCGATGAGCATCACCGAGCCGTCGGGATACCATGCCGATGCGACTCCATGCCGTTTATTTTCACACATCTCCCGCTCACTTTCAAGCGCTCCATTGGGATACCATGAGCGCGTGGTTCCGTGAACTAATCCTCGATGCCATTCCAAGTACAGTTGTGGTTGCGGCGAACCTTCACCTGATAGCGGGTAATAAATCCATTCTTCTCCCTCTTTCACTTCTTCTTTGATGATAAATGTATTGATCAAACAACCCCCTTTGCCAAAGCGCCGCACCATCCCTTGTTGCAATCCGTTGCAAAAGCTTTGCTTTTCAACGAGCTTTCCTTCCTTATAGATCACTTTGGTTCCAGTTCCATTTTCAATCTGCGCTATATTTTCACCGGAAAAATCAGTATAGAGTCCTTTGATCAAAAGATCGTCGCGGTATTCTTCAGAATAAGCAGGCTGCTCTTTGCTTCCTTTAAACAAAGCCAATCCGTGCTTTTTCCCTTTGCGATAAGTGGTCGTGCCGACTACTTTCCCTAGCCCATTATAGAGCTCTTCTTGTCCATCAATCATTCCTTTTTCATAAGGAACAGTTCGTTGGATCCGCTCATTGTGATAATACAGTGCATTGCCCTGCAAGCTTCCTTTATCGTAATAAATCTCGGCTAATATACTTCCTCGATCATCCCAAGCTCGACTCATTCCATCAAATACCCAACTTTGTTGTGCCTGCGCTCCTAAATCGCCGATTCCTTCAATGACAAAAGCCTCTATCGCTAGCTGGCCATTAGGATGCCAACTACGATAAATTCCGCATGCACGCCCATTGATCAATTCGAGATAGTCAGAAATATGCCCGTTATCGTGGTAAGCAGTTACTTTCGAGACTGTTTTTCCCTGGGCATTGCTTCCATAAGTCCTCGTCACCTTTTGGTAGGGCTGTGGCGAGAGAAAATCGTTATTAGCATACATCGCCAATCGATCGCGCACGCTAATTGTCTCTTTAAATCCATCGCGATCGACAATGTGAATTCTTGTGAGTTCTTTTTCTGAGGTTGCTTGTCTCGTATGGCACCCCACAATAAGGCCGCTCATAAGACATGCAAAACAAAAGGCTACTTTCTTTTTTAACACAATCACCATCCATAACCTAGTCATGATAAAAACAGAACGTTAACATATACCCGAGCCGATTCAAAGTGAGAAAATCTCAGCGCATTTGGCGCGGCTATTTTGATCGACTTTTTTCCTGGGTTCTTATCCGTCAGGTGGATAAAATCCAGGGAAAAATCGGTCAAAAGGGTCCGCCAAATGCGCTGAGATTTTCTCACTTTGAATCGGCTCGGGTATATAGTGCTTCCGGTTCAAACGCACCCAAGAAAACTGATTTAAAGCCTCTAGATCGTATTTTTTCTTCGTCGCCCATATTAAACTTAATATTGGCTAGA
>JBCCHO010000174.1:0-4941 GCA_039028715.1 Chlamydiota bacterium
CATGTAAAAGCTCAAGGCACATGCCTTGAGCTTTGTCTCCAGTCCATTTTTCTCACTTTGAATCGGCTTGGGGATATACCCAAGCCGACTCAAAATGAAAAAATCTCAGCGCATTTGGCGCGGCGATTTTGATCGACTTTTTTCCTGGGTTCTTATCCGGCAGGTGGATTTTTCACGTGGGCTTGGGCTTTAAATAGTTTACTTGGTGAATCCGCAACTCGCGTTGTTTAGCAGGACTTGTGAGCGCCAAGCGCTAAAATGCTCGCTTGAATAAGGTCTTCTGGGCGATCGATCGCAACTGTCTCATGAGATGTTGTATGCAATTGCATCGAAAGACCGTTTTCTAAAAACCGGAGCTGTTCGAGTTGTTCGAGCTGTTCGAGCGGAGATGGAGATAGCTCGGAAAGCCGGTCAAGTGCTTGAGCTGTAAAAGCATACAGACCAATATGCTTAAAGTAGCAACCAGAAAAGGTTGTGTTTCCACGGGCATAGGGAATCGGCGAGCGCGAAAAATAAAGCGCCTTCCCTTTTTTATTAGTCACGACTTTGACGACGTTAGGATTTGTCACATCTGCTGCTGCTGTCACTGCTTTTCGCAACGACCAGACATCGTACTCTTTTTCCGCAACTGTTTGCAACAAATCACCAATCATTGCCGGTCGGATAAATGGCTCATCAGCTTGCCAGTTGACCCAAACATCAGCCGTAATTGCTCTGCGCTGCTTGAGCTCTACTAAGCGATCAGTCCCACTGAGACAATCGGTATTTGTAAAAAAAAACCGACCGCCAAACGAGGCAATTAGCTCTGCTGTTTCTGGAGCGTCAATTGCAAAGGTCACTTCATCAAACTGGCTACAGCGTTGAGCAGCTTCCCAAACCCATGCAAGCAAGGGCTTTGCTCCAAAGGTAGCGAGGACTTTACGCGGAAAGCGCTTTGATCCGAGTCGCGCGGGAATAATACAAGCAATTTTCACTTTGAAATCCCTCACGTGGGTGTGCATGCACGGGATTCTTGGTGATACCATCGATACCCCGCCTCGACTTTCTCTATCCAGTTGAGATGTGCTGCATACCAGGCAACTGCACGCGCAATTCCCTCTTTGAGGGTGATATGCGGGCGCCATCCCAGCGCTGTCATTGGCTCGCGATCTAATGAGTAGCGAAAATCATGCCCTAACCGATCGGGAACAAACGCAATCAACTTCCGGTAAGTATCGGCTGGCTGCTTAGTTTCTTTTGCCACGGCTTCAATGACCCAGTCGAGCAAGGTCAAGTTGCTACACTCTTCACCGCTAGTAACCGGGTAAATCTGCCCTCGTTGTCCACAGCGCAAAATCGTAGCAATGGCATGGGAATGGTCATCGACAAATAGCCACTCACGGCGATGGCTTCCATTGCCGTACACAGATAGTTTTTGACCGCGCAAACAATTGAGCACCATTAAAGGAATAAATTTTTCTGGGAACTGGTGCGGGCCATAGTTATTGCACGCCTGCGATAAGGTGCACGATAAGCCAAAAGTATGAGCATAAGCGCGCACAAAGTGGTCGCTTGCCGCTTTAGAAGCGGCATAAGGAGAGCTTGGTCGGTAGGGAGAGCGAGTCGAAAAAGAGCCCGAACCACTTAGCGACCCGTAAACTTCATCTGTCGAAATATGGTGCAAATGTATCTCGGGATAGCGACGCATCCATTCGAGCAACCGATATGTGCCGACAACATTGGTTTGGACAAACGCACTCGGATCAGCAATACTGCGATCGACATGCGTTTCCGCGGCAAAATGGACAATCACATCGATCGGCTGAGCGGCATGCACAGCATCGAGTTGAGCGCAATCATTAATGTCTGCAACCACCAGTTGATAGCGCGGATCTTGTCTAAAAGGATCGATATGACGCACGTCACTGGCATAGGTTAAGCAATCGAGATTTGTCACCCGCCCACAAAACTCTTTTTGTCGTAATAAATAGCGAATGAAGCTCGATCCCATGAACCCCGCCCCACCTGTGATGAGAAAATGCGCTTTGGTAATATCAACTAACATCATGTCCCTCTGTTGAGGTTTTCTAGTGTAAACACTCTAGTAACGGCTGCTTCCAATGGCGCGGAGAAATTGCCATCCTCTTTTCATACTTTTCTGTTTCGAGGACAGAACACCGCGGCCGCTTCGCCGCTCTTTTGATATCAAAACTTGAGATTGGAATAATCTTATGGCAAGTGACTTCCCCCTTTTCTTTCAGCGCTGCGAGAATAGCGCACGCCCACTCGTAGCGCGACGTCGTTCCTCGGTTAGCAAAGTGAAACACCCCTTCAGCATCGACTAGTCGGAGCGTTGCTTCGACGAGATCATCGCAAAATGTAGGGCGCCCACGTTGATCGGAAACAACTTGAATTTGCTTTTCCTTTTGCATCCGATCGCGCATCGTCGTGACAAAGTTCGACCCTTCTTTGTCAAAAAGCCACGACGTGCGAATCACACAAGCATGGGGATTTTGTTGGAGCACTCTCCGCTCTCCCTCTTCTTTTGTCTTGCCATAAATTGAAATTGGCCGAGGAAATGCCGTTTCCGGATATCCGTCCTCTTGCTCGCCATCAAAAACATAGTCGGTCGAAAAGTGGATTAACCTCTTTTTGTGTTTTGCCGCTAACTTTGCAAGCAGCTCAACGGCTTCTACGTTGAGCGCATAGGCTTTTTCCTGCTCCTCTTCTGCGCGATCGACAGCTGTATAGCCAGCGCAATTGACGATATGAGTAAAGTCAAGTGTTGCAAACTGCGCTTTCACAGCGTGCTGGTCACACAAATCGACCTCTTTGTGCGATGTTGCAACAAAAGCGACTTTTTTTTCAGTGCAAATACGCTGAAAAGCACGTGCAAGCATGCCCCGCTTTCCTATAATCCATAATTTCATGTTATCACCTCTTGAAAAGTTGGAGCCTGCTGATCGCGCTCTGATAAGGTTGGCCGATCAATAGGCCAATCAATGCCGATATCTGGGTCATCAAAGCGGAACGTTTTTTCCTCTTCACTACAATAAGGAGTACTCACTTTATAAAAAACATGAGCTTGAGCGCTAAGAACACAAAAGCCATGGCCAAAACCTACGGGAATAAACAGTTGCTTTTTCTCTTGATCATCCAAGTGAATGCCTTCCCATTTGCCAAAAGTTGCCGACCCGCGACGCATATCGACAATAACATCGTAAATTGTTCCTACGAGGACCGAAACGAGCTTTGCTTGCCCTGGATGGCGCTGAAAATGAATCCCGCGCAAAGTGCCTGCTGTTGAACAAGAGTGGTTGTCTTGAACAAACGGAACATCAATCCCAAGAGCGCAGTACCGTTCGTGGCGATGAAGCTCTAAAAAAAACCCACGCTGGTCAGAAAAGATCCGCGGTGTAATCAGCTTGGCTCCCATGAGCCTTAGTTCTTCAACTTCCATGTCTCTCTACGGGCGGTTAGAAGAATTTTACTCGTTAACCCACATTTCTCACCAGTCCCTGCTTAAAAAGTTATCCCAGCATGCCTACATTTTGGAAAGCCCTGTAATTTAACCCAGCTATTGTCGCATGCCGCCCAGGATTTTTTGGATCACGCCGATAAGAAAAAAAGCTTTGAGAAGAGCTGTAGGTGCACGTCTCGGCTACTTCAATATGATTTTTTAAGACCCCCGCTGCTAACAACTGCTTGCGACTAATTTCCCAAAGATCAAAATAGGTCGGGGCAACTCGATCTTGCCAAAAATGCATTGGAAGCTCTTTGCGATAGTGCTTAAATTCAGCTGCTTTAGGCCCTAAACTCGGCCCAATACACACCCTGAGATCTTTGGGTTTTACCTGGTAGTTTTTTTTCATCATGGCAACAGTATTTTCATAGATATTGTGCACATTCCCACGCCAACCACAGTGCACCACTGCCAAAGAGGTGGTCGCTGGATCGTAAAAGATCGCTGCTTGACAGTCGGCATGCCGAATCATCAGCCCAACCTGTTTGCACTTAGTGATCAGTCCATCACGCCCTTTTTTAACAGCCAACATATTTTTTGTTTCTTCAATAACCCAAAGCTCTTTTCCATGAACCTGAGGAGCAAGTTTAACCCCTTGCTTGAAGCCAAGAATGCGTAAGGCGCGCAACTGATCTGCTATCTTTCCTTGCTCTCCTAAATTAAAGTGATCTCCGCGCAGAAAAACGCCATGGCTCACTTCTGGAAAAGCCTGCAGCAAATCAAATTCAAGCCACTCTATTTTTCCTTGCACTTTCTTCTTCATTCAAAAGATCCGCTGATTGATTCCCACTTTTTGCGAACGCCTTCAATACGCCTAAAAGAATGGGGTTTGTCAAAAATTATCCCCTTCCTGCTAGCTCCTGCTTTATCGAAACCTCCAACGAGTCTAATCTACAGGCTAATACCCGATGTTCTCGGGCTCAACTATTTATGGCTCCTACATCTGCAGAGTAACTTTTTCATTGGCACAATGGTAGCAAATTTTTGATTAGCCTATCAAGGCGTTGGAGGGAAGCGTTGCCCCCCACCTGAAGGAATGGGCTTTACGCTCTACTTTTAACCCAAGCTTACGTCTTCTGATCGCTCATCTAAAATTCTCTTTCTTCACCTACTTTATTCAAGTATGCTAAAAATTCAAGCCTCTGGTAGGTAAAAAAAAACAGAAAATTTATCTGAGCGATCAGAAGACATAAGCTTGGGTTTTTAATCACCGCTATTACCTTTGAGTGCGACCTATGGATATTAATTTGAATTTTTCTTTTTCAAGCATGAAAAAAATTGAAAATCCCTCTAAATACCCATGAACCTATCCGTAAATGAAAATGTTTTTGGTTTTTACCAGGTTTCTAGCAAATTTTTGGAAGCTGATTTGTACACATTGTCCATGAGACAAGGGTAACAAATCAGCTTCCAGAAAGATGCAGAAAGAGTGAAAAGCA
>JBCCHO010000175.1:0-4881 GCA_039028715.1 Chlamydiota bacterium
AAGCATCCTATATATGACGATAGCTAGCTTATGTGCTACGGCCGTGATGGCTTTTGGGCGCTTTTGAACCGGAAGCACTATATACCCAAGTTGTGTTTGATGACGATGCATGCGTGCCCTCGGGAAAATAGGCAATACTTTTCGAAAAATTTTAGATTTCCACACACCCATATTTAGGGCTAGCCCGAGACTCTGGAAAAATTTGGAGCATCTGTTTTCCGAGTATTCCAAGGATCTCTCTTGGAAATGGTTACAATCATTCCCTGCAAGACTTCATTGAAATCTCGAAAAACATCTTGCTTAAGCTTTTTAGCAGAGCTTGTGAGAAATACGGGCTAGCCAAGGTAGTTTTTAACCCCAAGTTGTGGCTGATGATAGTTCAGATAAATTTTCTGGTTTTTTACCTGCCCGAAACTTAAATTTTCAGCATACTTGAGTAAAGTAGGTGAAAAATTTAAGCCTCGGGCAGTTGGGAAAAGAGAACTTTAGGTGAGCTATCATCAGACACAGCTTGGGGTTTAAGAAAAGTAGTGGTCGCGGAGCCAGTGAAGTTGGCGATCTAGCTGGCGATCACAATCTTTTAATCCCTCCTGAATAGAGTCGGTGTTTTTTTTGCGGATCATGCCATAAAGCTTGATCTTAGGTTCTGTCCCAGAAGGGCGGATGACATATTTGCTTCCACTTTCTAGGCGAAAAGCGACCACATCAGATTGGGGAAGGTCGAATGCTTTTTCCTTGTGCTCTTTGGAGCTTATCTCTTTCTGTGTAAGATAGTCTTGAGTGCTAATGACAGGTTCGCCTGCGATTTCCTTGGGTAAATGGGCGCGAAGATAAGTCATGTATGTTGCGACTTGCTTCATTTCAGCTTGCCCAAGCGGAATGGAGAGCTGCTTTTCCTTGAATAGACCGAATCGGCGATAAAGCAGATTGAGCAGATCGAGCAAAGTTTTTCCTTGTTTTTTTTGTTGAAGCGCAATTTCTGCAATCAAACAGGCGCTTATCGTCGCATCTTTATCGCGCACCTGACTTCCATAGAGGTAGCCAAGAGATTCTTCGGCGCCAAAAATGAACTGGTATCCCTCTGGATCATTTTCCCAAGTGCGGATTTTTTCTCCGATGTATTTGAATCCGGTCAAGACTTGGAGACAAGGCTTGTGAAAGGCTGCGGCAATCGCCTGTAATAACTCTGTTGTCACAATCGTTGAGACAAAGGCTCCATTCTGAGGCATTGTTCCCGCTTCGGTAAGTGTTGAGCAGAGAAAGTAGAGGCAAATAGCCGCGATTTGGTTTCCGTTCAAGATGATCGGCTCATCGTTGTTCCTTATCACAGCGGCAATGCGATCGGCGTCGGGATCACTTGCCAGAAAAAGGTCGGCTTTTTCAGTCATCAGTTGGTCAATTCCGAGCTGCAAGGTTTTCGGGTTTTCTGGATTAGGCGATAGAGCTGCTGGGAAGAGGGGATCGGGGATAGCTTGCGCCTTGACAAGTGAGACAGAGGAAAATCCCCAGCGCTGTAAGCCTTTTGGAAGCGTTGTGATTCCCGCTCCATGTAGCGGCGAATAGACAATCTTGAGTTGGTGGCCAGCAGTGCGATTATCGGTGGGAAAATTCTGAAGAGGGAGCATCGCTTGATAGTAGGCCTCATCGATGTCGGCTTGGGCTGGAGTAATCAGTGGGCTATCGGCCGGCGCTCGGCTTACTTGATCTGGGCTTGTCACTTTAGCGACTTCGCGCATGATTCCCTGGTCATGGGGAGGCACGACTTGAGCGCCGTCGCTCCAATACACCTTATAGCCATTATATTCGGGTGGGTTATGCGAGGCTGTGATCATCACAGCGGCGGTGCAGCGGTGATAGCGACAACCAAACGAGACAAATGGAGTTGGTCTGAGCTCGGGCGTTAAAAAAGAGCGGATGCCATTTCCCGCTAGGACGCAAGCGGTTTCTTGAGCAAAGAAAGCGGAGTTTTTGCGTGAATCATAGCTGATAAAAACACTGGGCTTGGTTGTTTGAGTGAGCAAGTAGTGTGCGAGCCCTTGTGTTGCACTTCCAATCGTGTACCGGTTCAGGCGACTTGTTCCAACGCCCATAATTCCGCGCATGCCACCGGTGCCAAACGAGATCATTGAGCCAAAAGCATCGAGTAAAGCTGCTTGATCATGTTGAACCAGCTCAGCGACGGCTCGTTGTGTTTCACTGTCATAAGGGGGTTGAAGCCAAGAGTCGACGCGGCTTTGAATATCAGAAGGAATGGGCATGGTCTAGATGAAAGGCGTTTTTAATCTGAAAATTTAAAATTACCCCGTGCTTTTCATCAGCGCGGTTAAACAGTTGGATGAGCTGGTCAATGTTCATAAATACTTCCGAAAAGAGCTCCTTGAAATATTCAAAGAGCCAAATATTCCAAGCTCTCGAAAAGACGCTAGTATCGAAATGCAAGTTAGGTTTTGAGAGGCTCCTCGCGCAAAATTCCATTTCGAGTGAAATTCGCGCTTTTGTTCTTGAGAACTGCTTTTTGTAAATTGCCTATCATTAGCAGGATATGTCAATTTACAAAAAGTAGTTCTCAAGTCAAAATCATCAAATTTTCCTTCGAAAGCGATTTTTGCGCGAGGAGCCTCTTGAATTTTGCAAAAATATTGAGATTAAAGCAAATTTTTTTTGATCTCTTCAGCCGAGGTGAGGGGGGCATCGGGATGGTCAATTCCTTCGCACGTTGTAGCGGCTTTATTCCACGCTGTTTCCGATTGAAGGTTTTGCTTCCACCACGGAAAAGTGCGGCATTGCTTGGGGCGGCTTTTATAAACGCTACATTCTTTTTCATTTTTAAGAAAAATACATATGTGATCGTCTTCAGATTGCTGTAGCAGGACATAGCGAGTACCAATCTTTTTTGTGTATTTCTCAACGAATGCTTCTGGGCTTAAAGAAAAGTGAAAAGAAAGGTCAATAATATCGCCTTCAGTGAGCCAGACAACTCCTGGCCAGGTGCAACATTTGCCACATTCGGTGCAGTGAAAACGCAGTCCGTCTTTATACCACGGCTCGTCGGTTAGGATTGAGAGGGGGTTTTGATCTGAGGATTCCATTGAAAATTCTTTTTGTGATGAGGTTGCCAAGATGCATTTTCCCACGTGTAAGTCGTGAGATTGCATTGATCTTCCACTTCGTGAAGATCGAGTAAGTTCCACGATCCGCGCTCAAAAGAAGCGCTTCCGCTGTCGAGAGTAATCGGAAGTGTTTGGTCGCGTAAATCAGCGGTCGATTGCTGATGTGTGTGTCCATGAAGGTAGAGTCGAATGCGTGAGTCGGATTTGAGGATCGCCGCTAGTTTTAAGCCGTTCCGGAGGTGGCGCCTGGGGCGACCGATGGGAAGAAAAGGAAAATGATTCATCAAAATGATGTGGCGATCTTGTGGAAGAGATAGCAGCAGGTTGCGCAAGTGGGTTTCAGTCGCTTGAGAAAAAAAGCCGTTAGATGAGTAAAAAGGGGTTGCACATGTCGTATCTAGGGCAATAAGGACCCATTTTTTTGTGAGCGCATAACTAGCCACGCCGTGCTCTTTAAGGGTAAACTGGGGGGTTAATTGACTCGAATCTAAGTGAAAGTAAGAGTAGAAGCGTCGTTGCTTTTCTGCTCTTTTTGTATAGTGATCGTGGTTTCCTGGGATGAGAAAGGTCGTCAGTTTGTAGTGATTGAGCTGATCGAGAAAGCGATGAGCAATGGCATATTCCTTTGGGTGAGAAGTCGTTGTCAAGTCGCCAGTAATAAAGACGTAGTCGACGTTCAAGCGGTGAAAAAGTTCCGGCAATGAGGAAGACTGATTGTTAGAGTACTTTTGTCTTCGGTTAAAAAGTAGATTGATGTTTCCAATCCATCTTTTAGAAAAAAGTTGCATAAAGCTAAAAGAAGGACTTGAAAAGTGGAGATCAGAAATGTGGGCAATGCGCAACAGTATTCATCCTGTTATTTTTTAGAAGCTACCCGCAAAAATCGCTTTGAGGTGAAATGTACGGGGAGCTTCGTCTAATGGTAAATGCAAGTTCTCATTCATTTTATGATAATAGAGCTTTTTTAGCCGAAAAAATTTATTTTTTGAATCTCTTTCGATATAACCGCAGCGCTGCGTCTTTTGTTTGTTTTTGAATCACCCGAACCCAACGAGTTCCTTCTCGATGAGCGCTATCGGGCTCTGTCTCCCACGTCACGTCACTAGGTGACGTCTTGTGGTGTTTATGAGGCGAGCTAGCCTTTGCATGGGCAATTTTTGATCTTTTTAAAGACGTTAGATAAATCTTTTTTGAAGACTCTTGTATTTCTTTAGTATCCGTTTGATAATCTGTGTCTTGAACTTTTTGGATTGCTTTATGTTTTTGATGCTTAAGTTTATGAGGCGAATGTTTCATAAAACTCCTTTATTTTGGGGGGCTGCGATCAAAAAATGCAAGAAAACTCAAAAAAATCGTTTTTAGTGGGATAGTCTCATAGTCTTAACCCAAGTTCACCCCTTGTAGTGTCGAACTTGGGTTAAAAAAAAGAAATTAATATCAGCGCGATTAGAACGCCCAACCAGATCGCCCCTTCACTTTTATTATAAAATAAGGTTTTTTTTTGGCACAAGAGCGCAAGAAAATGACAGTAGTATCGCCATTTTCTTGCAATTTTAACCCGTCGAAATGAGAATTAACTGATTGATAATCAACGATATTATTACCTATGAGTGCGATCTATTTTTCTCTTTAGCGTTGCATAAAGGTTCAAGATTTTTTGAATCAAAGTGAAGAGCAGCTCCATAGAGCTGTTCGAGCTTTGATCCAAAAAAGATGAAATTTTATGTAGATGATAAAGGGAATATTATTTTTAAATAAATTCTCCACCTTA
>JBCCHO010000176.1:0-4868 GCA_039028715.1 Chlamydiota bacterium
CAAACTGAATTTAAAGTTCTCTAGATTGCATTTTTTATTCTAGCCAATATTAAGTTTAATATGGGCGACGAAGAAAAAATACGATCTAGAGGCTTTAAATCAGTTTTCTTGGGTGCGTTTGAACCGGAAGCACTATATACCGAAGACGATAAAGGGGTGTTGAAATCTAAAATTTTTCAGAGGGGACTGCCTACTTTCCGAGCGCGCAACTCGACTTAAATCGCCATAATCCACTTATATTAGGCGATTTAATTTGAGTTACGTCCTGTGAAAAAGGAATTCAAAAACGGAAAATCTCAGATTTTAACATCCCCATAAAGCCAAGCATATCTACGTATTGCCTTCCTGAGGGAGAAGTAGTTTTACGTACAGACCAAAGCTGTCTAAATCCTTGTATGGCAAGCAACAGATCATTGGCTTGCATCAGTTTAGACTCAAAGCGAGAAAAGATCGGTAATTGTCTTATGCGGTATTTGTTTTTTCTTTCCCTTATTGGGCTTAGCTTTTTATTTGGAGATGAATCTTCGGAGCAAAAAAATTTAATCGCGATTTATCCCGAAATAGATACATTTCTGAAAAGAGCCTTAGCAGAATCTGTGCCAGATTACTGGATTTGTGATTGCGAAGCTGACCTCGCAATAGAAAGCTCCTTTAGTTATGAGCAAGACCCGGAGATTAGCCTCAAAGTGCGTGCTAAACCTAGTTTCGAACGGGGATTTTCTAATTTAGACAGCAATTTGCCGCCTAATGCACAGGTAGGTTGTCGCTATGTGCGCTGTATCCCAGATGGCGGGGGGCTTGCTGTTAAAATATGCTATACCCTTCCTGAAGACGAAAAAATATTCGACTGCCTTTTGCTAGCGGGCTTTTTCCAACTTCCTCAAAAAGCTAAAAGTGACCAAAGGCTTCTTATTAAATGCTTTTTTACAATAAGGTATCCCGCTTCCAAAAAAGCGTTGGGAGAGGAGCTTGTGGAAAAGCTCCTATGCTATCTACTCGATCTTTAAACCCAGCTTGGGTTTAAAAGGTGGATGGCGCGAAATAGGGCGCCCCCACAGGTAATAATTCTGGCCATTGCTTTTTTATGAGTGAAAGCAGAAAAATCCTAGGTAAATATGGGTTTTATAAAATTTTTAAAAGGTCAGCGCTGCTGGTTTTATCATCAACCAACATCGAGGTGGCTTTCTTTTATGACTTTAGGGTTATTGGTTGTCTTAATCTTGATCATTCCATTTGATGTTGAGTACCAAGCTTTCCGCAAATTTTCGCGTGCGCTTTCGGAAAAATTTGAAAGGACGACACTAGCTCCCTTTCGGCTTCCACCAGCTTTCTACCGCATCATTCACTACCACCTTTCTGATGTTATCGCTTGTCTTGTGGTCATTTTTGCTTTTAGGTCAAAATTTTTTCGAGCGACAACACTCTTTTTTGACTCGCCGATGCGTTGGTTAACACTGCTTTTTTTAGCGTGCTTCTGCTCGATTGTGTTTTCTGCTTTTTCTTATTACCACTATCTTTATTTTACGTTAATGAATCTTGGGTTCCCGATTCTTACTTTTAGCCTAACGTATCAGCTGCTTAAAGATCGGCCTCAATTGATATATTGGATTGCAGCGGCAATTATTGCCGTTGCTTTCTTTGAAAGTTTGATTGCAATTGGGCAGTTCATCACCCAAGAAAAGTTTGGGATCTACTCTCGACATAATCTCGGATTTGCCACGCTCAAAGCAACTCCTGAGATGAGGCGTATTCTTTCTTTCCTAGGTGCTTCTATTCCGTTGGAATGCGCGACTGTTTTCCGAGCTAATGGAACATTTCCCCATCCTAATCATTGCGCAAATTTTCTGATTCTCAGTCTGATGTTATCTCACTATTTTATCGCCTCTAGCCAGAGTCGATGGCAAAAAATCGCGTTGCTGTTTGCAACAGCGCTTCAAGTGCTCGCATTAGGGACGACTTTTTCCCGAGCTGGAATCATTGGCTATTTTATTGGGCTTTTTTTCTGGAATGGAAGGTATCTTTTCGCATATCAAAGGACGCTTTACCCAAAAAAAGAGGCAATGAAGTTTCTTGTAACAAGGCTATTTTTAAGTATTATGGTTCCCATTTGTGTTTTGGCTCCTTTTTTCCATGTTCGAGGTGGGGTGCGTGATTATATGCGCATTGTAGAATCAGACGAATGGAGAGTGCAGTCTCAAGACATTGCTATTGAGATGTTTCAAAAATATCCCGTGATGGGAATTGGATACCGCTGTTTTACGTTTTGTCATGGAGACTTTCCGTCTTCTTATGGGCATTATCCCCGTGATGGAAATATCCACAATATTTACTTTCTTTTTTTAGCTGAGACAGGGTTGGTTGGGCTTGCGCTTTTTTGTGCTTTTCTTATCGCACTATTAAGCGATGGATGGAGAAGGTTATCTTTATTCTCGCTTTCTTTTTTCGCAACGTTTATGGCCTTTCTTTTTATGGCGCTATGCGATCTTCAGTTTATTTTTTATCAAAATGGGCGACTCCTCTTCTTTATAACAGCAGGACTTTTATCGGCTGCAGGGAATTGTCAAAAGAAGGTTTTTCAGATTAAGCCGTTACGGGGATATTCCGGATAATCTTCGAAGCAGAGCTATTTCTTCTTTCCACATTTTATCGCCAAAAGGCGTTTCGAGATATTTGGGAATTGACTGCAATTTTGGATGAGTCATCATCGTTTGAAAGCACTCTAAGCCGATTTCGCCTTTCCCGAGCGAAGCGTGTCGGTCCTTGCGCGAGCCAAACGGTTGCATAGAGTCATTGACATGTAAGGCGTAGAGGTGGTTGAGGCCAATGACTCGATCAAACTCAGCTAATGTTGTTTCCCATGCCGCTTGTGTCCGAATATCATAGCCCGCAGCGAAGATATGGCAAGTATCAATACACACTCCAATAGGAATTTTTTCTTTGACAGCGCTGATCAAATAACTGAGATGTTCAAACTTATGGCCGACAGAGGTTCCTTGTCCCGCAGTGGTTTCAATCAAGAGGCGTAATTGAGTATTTTCAAGTAATGGCTCAGTATCGAGTAAGCTAGAGACAATCCTATTGAGGCAGTTTTCTTCGCTGTCTCCAGTAGCAGCTCCTGGGTGGAAGTTGAGAAATGCAAGGTCAAGGTCTAAGCAGCGGTTGATTTCGCGTGAAAAGGCATCTTGGCTTTTTTTTAGCAGATCGGGTTTATTTGAGCCTAGGTTGATCAAATAGCTATCGTGGCTCATCACTTTTTGGATAGAGGTCGCTGCAAGTGTTTCTTTCCAGAGGTTAATCTCATTTTGGCCGATTGTTTTCCCATGCCATTGTTTTTGATTACTCGTAAAAATCTGAATTGTCGTAGCGCCGATTTCAGCGCCTCTAAGCAGCGCTTTTTGGATGCCGCCGGCAATAGAAGTATGAGCTCCGATGAGTAGAGAGTGTGCGTTAGCTTTTGCCATAAGCTTGGGCGTATACCAGGTGGGTGATTGTTAGGGTCTGTCGATAATCTGTACGAGTGCGTTTTCCATTAGTGGGTATGAGCGAGAAATTCACAGACCAAGGCGATGTTAATTGGCAGAGGAAATACAATTTGTTCTGCATCGGGCATAGATAAAAGTTGACCACTAAAGGTCTTTTCATCTAGCGAAAGATAGTCAGGCAGAGAGCGGGATTGATTTTGCAGTGACTCTTCAATTGATTTAATGTTTTTTGACTTTTCTCTAATGGAAACAGTTGATCCTGGAACAACTTCAAAAGAGCGAATATCGACCTTTTTCCCATTGACAAGGATATGGCCGTGAGAGACAAGCTGTTGTGCTTGAAAAATTGTGCTGCCAAATTTGAATTTGTAGACGAGGTTGTCTAATCGGCACTCGAGGCGCTGCAAAAGCAAGTGCGCTGTATTGCCGGGATTTTTAGCGGCTTCTGCGTAGTAGCGAAGCAGCTGTTTATCGCGGAGCATACCATATACAGCTTTGAGCTTTTGTTTTTCATCGAGCTGCATTCCGTAGTCTGATTTTTTCTTCCGTCTAGCTCCATGCATTCCAGGAGGGGTCGGCTTATGTAGAAGTGGATTGCGTAGGCGTCCAAATAGGTTAACTCCAAAGTGGCGGGCGATGCGATTTTTAGGCCCGGTATAGCGCGACATGCTTGCTCCTTTCTTTGCAGATTAAATGGGCTCAGGGGTAACGCGCATTTCTCATCTTGGTCTTTCTGAAAGTTCAAAGGTTCATCAAAACTGGGAAGAAATACGGGTTAAATTTAAACCCAAGCCCGCGTCTGATGATGGTTCAGATCAATTTTCTGTTTTTTTACCTATCTAACGAGGCTCCTGCGCAAAATTCCATTTCGAGTGAAATTCGCGCTTTTGTCCTTGAGAGCAGCTCTCAAGTCAAAATCATCAAATTTCTCTGCGAAAGCGATTTTTGCGCAGGAGCCGTTAGACCGGTGGGAAAAAAGAATTTTAGATGAGCCATCACCAGGCACAACTTTGGTTTTAAGGAATAATCGTAAGGCAAAGCTGAAATTTATACAAGAGAAAGATAAGGGCCGTCTTAAAACAGCTTTTCTCGCTCAAACAGGTAAATTTTTTTCGTGTCTGACAAGGAATGAACTTGGGCTAAGGGATAATAAGATTTTTTTATAGTCCTCGCTTGACTTTTGAAAGTCAAGCGAGGACTATAAAAAATTGTTTATCGGCATATACTCCTTCCGGTTCAAAAGCTCCCAAAAGCAAACTGAATTTAAAGTTCTCTAGATTGCATTTTTTATTCTAGCCAATATTAAGTTTAATATGGGCGACGAAGAAAAAATACGATCTAGAGGCTTTAAATCAGTTTTCTTGGGTGCGTTTGAACCGGAAGGAG
>JBCCHO010000177.1:0-4857 GCA_039028715.1 Chlamydiota bacterium
ATAGGAAGATCACCATTGGGATCTACGGCATGATTCTGGACATAAACATTGAAGAGGTAGGGCTGAAATCTACGAAGTGTGTCTTCCCCATAGGATTGTTTATACACCAATAATTTAAAAATATATAATAATGCTACTCATAACAATCATACTGTTGTCGAAGCCAACCTCAGCGAAAATGTAAAGATAAAAGTAGCTTTGAATGGAAAAATGACTGTTTTATTAAGCGGTGGAGATTCAAAACGAGAATTTGTAGTTAAAAATGGACGTGAGCTGGGGAAGCTTTCTCAAAAAATAAATCATCCTGTATTTAAACATATTTTAAGCCATGCTTTAGGAAATTTTGATAAATGTCATGACTTGACTTTGGAAATGACACAAGCAAAGCTGGATTTAAAACACCGACTAATAACGATTAAACATCCTCGAGGAATCATCAAAAAGATAAAAAGATTTTTTAAGAACCATATTCAATCTTTAAAAGGGGAATTCAATAACTCTGAACTAGCCAATATTAAAAATAAGCAGAGTTCCGCCATAGAAGAGCTTCGCTCTACTCTTCTTGTAGGGTCTATGGTACACGGGCTTTCTTCATAGAGCCTCCAAAGCACGGATCCCCCTTGCTTTGTCGGGGAGAGGGGGAAGAAGTGCCCATAGCAGTCGCTGGCTTCAAGGTTTCAGCTTTCCCTGCGAAAGCGATTTTTGCGCAGGAGCCTCAGAAATCTTATAATTTTGACAGACTGCAACAGGAAAACTGTCAATTATGCAGCGCTAAAGGGAAAAATAGGTCGCACTCAGAGGTATTATGCAACAGGTCAAGGCGCATGCCTTGACCTGTTGCTCCAGCAAAGTTCACCCCTTGTAGCGCCGAATTTTTATCGAGTCCAGATTAGTCTTTATCATCAATATTAAAGATTTCTTTAATAGATTGACTACTCACCTCGCGCCCGGCAACAGCAATCGACTCCGTGAGTGGAATTTCTTTGGGGCAGACTTGAACGCAGTTTTGCGCATTGCCACAAGCGCTAATGCCTCCATCGCTCATTAACGAACGCAAGCGCTCTTTTTTTTCCATTTCACCTGTTGGGTTGAGATTGAAAAGGCGCACTTGAGAAATAGGCGCAGGCCCCATAAATGACGATTTTGCGTTGACTTGAGGGCAAGCTTCTGAGCAACAGCCACAAGTCATACAGGTTGATAGCTGATACATCGACTCTTGCTTTCTCGGAGCAATTTTTGGACCAAATCCCCTAATAAATGAACCATCAGCGGAAATCCATGCCTGCACTTTTTTGAGGTTTTCAAACATTGGACTTCTATCGACAACAAGATCGCGCACGAGGGGAAACTTTGTCATCGGAGCTAGCGTAATCGTCGAACTCGCTGTTTTCGCCAAAATAGGCTCAATAATCGCCGTGCACGCTTGACGCGGTTTGCCGTTAATAAGCATCGAACACGAGCCGCAAACTTCTTCTAAGCACCCCTGCTCCCAAGCAACAGGAGTCACACGCTCTTTCTTTCTATTCACCGGGCGCTCTTGAATATCCATTAGAGCTGAGATAACGTTAATGAAAGGGACAAGTTCAAGCTCGAACTCTTCCCAATACTGGCTCCCCGCCTCACCTCGATAAATTTTAAGAATAAAAGTTTTTGTCATCTACTATCACTAAATCGGTAATTGAATATTACTGGGAATATTCTCCAATTTTGGTTTGACTCGTTTTGCTTTGGTATAATCTCTTTTTATCGGCTTGAGATGACGAATGTCAACCGCCTCATAAGAAATCTTTGGCTCATCGCTATTTGAATCATAAGTTGCAATTGTCGATTTAAGCCAATTTTTATCATCTCGCTCTGGATATTCGGGCTTGAAGTGAGCACCGCGAAATTCATTGCGCAAAAGCGCTCCTTTGGTTATGACAAGAGCGAGCTCAAGCATCGATTGAAATTGATTGGCAAAGACATAGGTCTGATTGAGACGCATACCGCGATCATCTAGAGTAATGTGGCGATACCGCTCTTTGATTTCTTTAATTTTATCGAGTGTTTTTTGCAGATCGCCATTATTGCGCTTGACTGTCACATGGTTGATCATCTCTTTGGCAAGTTCACTGTGTAGAGTATGAACGTTTTCTTTGCCTTGTCGACTGAGCAGTTCTTGCTTTAAAATATCCTCTTGCTGCAGAGCCCGCGTAAAGCAGCTTTCAGACACTTCATCGCAGTGAGAAGCGAGCCCCTCGATATAGCGAGGAACTTCAACTCCAGCTACAAGGCCACCAAAAATGCACGAAACAAGCGAATTCGCTCCAAGGCGATTAGCGCCGTGATACTGGTGCTCCGCCTCACCGGCAACAAAGCAGCCCACTAAATTGCTCATTTGTCGGTAGCGGGTCATGCGATCGGGGTCATCGACTGCCGGCCAGTCAACCCAAGCACCACCCATAGAGTAGTGCACAGCAGGGGCAATACGCATCGGTTTCTGGCGCGGGTTATCACCGGTAAATTTTTGATAAATATGCAGCACTGAATCGAGCTTGTGTTGCGTGTCTGGAGAAAGCTCTGTCACATCGAGATAGACTTCTTCACGCCCTTCGATCCCAAGCCCAACTTCAATGATGCGCAAAATTTCACGTGCTGCGATATCACGCGGAACAAGATTGCCAAATGCGGGATAAAACTCTTCCAAAAAGTACCACGGTTTGCCCGTCTCACCACAGGGAACGACCTTTCCTTCCGGTGTCTCAATTTGCTTTGCACTATCTCCATAGACCCAAACGCGTCCTCCTTCACCGCGAATGGATTCTGACATTAATCGGAGCTTATCGCTTCCTGGAATTGCCGTTGGATGGATCTGAATAAATTCCCCATTGGCATAGTGCATTCCCTGCATGTAAAGCCGCCCATTAGCCGCTCCAGTACAGAAAGTCGAGTTTGTCGACTTTTTAAAAATCAATCCAGGGCCACCTGTTGCAATGACAACAGCGTCGCCTTTGAGTACACCGAGCTCAAGGTTAAAAAGATCCATGATGACAACGCCGCAGGAGACTCCCTGATCATTTTGGACAAGTCGCATAAACTCATGATGCTCGTACTTCTCAACCTGCCCCTTGACCTCATAACGCCGCACTTGCTCATCGAGCGCATACAAGAGCTGCTGCCCTGTCGAAGCGCCGCAAAAAGCTGTCCGGTTATAAAGCGTTCCGCCAAAGCGGCGAAAGTCGATATTCCCCTCTGGCGTCCGATTAAAAGGGCATCCGAACCTATCCATCATCTCAATAATGAGCGGAGCGCTTAAGCACATTTCTAAAATAGGCGGTTGATCTGCAAGAAAATCGCCCCCTTTCATCGTGTCATAAGCATGAATAATCGGCGAATCGTCTTCCCCTTTGAGGTTAACAGCCGCATTGATTCCCCCCTGAGCGCAAACCGAGTGAGAGCGCTTGACTTGAGTGACAGAAATAATTTTGACATGGCAGCCATTTTCCGCAAGCCGCATAGCAGCTGCAAGCCCCGCTAAACCACCACCAACAACAATCACCTCTGCTTTCTTTATCGCCATCAATCCCTCTCTTTTGTCAATAGCGTAAGTTGATGAAGTAGGTGCCCCAAATCGACGCTAACCCTAAGAATCCAATGAGAATCATAATGCCAACGCACCAATTTACAGCCCGCGACTGGGAGCGCATTTTTAGCACAATTCCCCACGTAATCATAAATGTCCAAAGACCATTGAATGCGTGAAAAACCGCTGCTAGCACAAAAACTGTGTAGAGAATCGACTTAAAAACGCCTTTAAAGGCATCGCGCACAATGAGCAGCGTCGCTGTGCCAAAATCAGGAGCGGACGCAATCACCTGATGCGCCGATGGCGTTCGCTTTGTCAGCCCAGCTAGCCAAGCTTCTCGATCTTCTAAGTGCTGATACTGTTTGAGCAGTGTATTTTCTTTTTTATCGTACTGGTAAGACAACGGCTCTTGTCGAGCCGCTTCGGCTTTTTTCTCAAGCTCTTGTAAAAGAGCTCGCTGCTCGCTTACCCGATGCCTGGCCGCAGCGACCTGCTGCTCATTATAAAGCTCTACACCTAAGCGATCAGCGACAGTATAGAGACCGGGATCAAAATCGACGCGGACAAAATAATACTCGACTGCACCTCGATTGACAGCAGTAGGATACATATAAAAGCGCATGTACGCGACATGGGCGATAATCCCGATTAGCAGGATCCAAGAGGTCAGTCGTTGCCACAAGTACGCGTGGTTACGCGCATAACCCGCTAAGCGAGGGCTTTTCTTTCCGCCAGAAATAGCGTTCATCTTTCCCTCTAACGCATACCGCACACCCAAAGCCCCATGGAACAAAATAGGCACACCTAAAAGAACCACTTCAATAACGGGAAGGTAAGGAAGTCCTTTTATCAAGTTAACAGCTCGAATAAACCCTTCACCGTTTTCTCCAATGAGCAGCGCAGCCTGCGAGTTAGTCAGCAAGTGCTCTATGAGAAAGATCACAATCCAAAGCCCAAACAGCGAGTGAATCCGCCGCCAAACAAACGCCCTCGGAAGAGTAAATGCCTCAGTTGCCATTGTGCGAAAACTCTTGTAGCTCAAGTTATGTTTGATGATGATTCAGATAAATTTTCTGCTTCAGCATAGTGAAAAAAGAGAATTTTAGTGAAATCGTCATCAGACACAACTTGGGTTTTTACTTTCCTAGCACCTGTGAGTGCGACCTATGGATATTGATTTGAATTTTTTCCCCATGCTTGAAACGGAAAAATGGCCCCTACTTTATCCAAGTATGTGCCCATTTTTCCGTTTCAAGCATGAAAAAAATTGAAAATCCCTCTAAATACCCATA
>JBCCHO010000178.1:0-4782 GCA_039028715.1 Chlamydiota bacterium
CCCAAATATCCACTCCCGACACTCCACGCTGAGGGAAATGTGACCCGAATATGCAATTCAAATAAAAATTCAAAACCCAAGGGAAATGCGCCCAAATTAATCACTCCAAATTCACCGACCTTTTCTCACTTTGAATCGGCTTGGGTATATACTTTTTTCTTGCACAAAATTAAAAAATTTTTTAACATGCTTCTCGCATTTCCTTTCATTTTCACCAAAAGAGCGTAAAGCCAGTGATTCAACCCACTAAAAGGGATGGACATGCAAGCTCCAAGTCGACCAGCTTAGGTCTTTTAGAGACTACATTAGGAGCGCATACGCCAGTTCTAGGCTCCTTGTAGCAAACGGTTAAATAGACCGAGGAGTTAAGTCAGTCTCGTTTTGCATACAAGCCGCTCCATAACATTAACGAGGTGAGCATTATCGGCGAAAAGGCGAGGAAGATCTCGATCATGCAAAGAGTATTCGTGCTTACAAAAAAAACCAGCACTTCCTCCCCTTGCTAAAGCAAGGGTGATCGGTGCTTTGGAGGTTCTATGACTCAGCCAACCAATACCAACGTAAATAATTTCGATGGTATCAAAATGGGGAATACCCCCCCAAAAAAACCTCAGCAAACTGCTGAGTGGCGAGGACGCTACATCATTGTCCTCACTAAATTCATTTCTAACACCATGCTTAACGTCCCTTTCCAACTTTACCAGCTCTATATGGCAGGAATGGACAAAATATTTGTTGGCTTTGGCATTGCCGTCTCAACAGCCATCATCGCTTACGCTATCTTTTCCTTCAAAATTATTCCTGGTCTCGTAGGTCTAACTTTTCTAACTTTTAGTCTCTACTTTGGCTCTAAGCTTCGTCACTTAAATTGCAATGAACAACAAAGAGAGCTGAATAAAGAGCTGGCCACAGAAGTAGGAGATCTAAGAAAGATTAAAGAACAGTTCTTAGAAATTTCAGCGGAAAGCATAGCGCAAGCAGAAGCACGGATCAGTAGGTTAAAAGAAGAGGAACAAGCTCACGCAAGGATAATCGTTGGATTAGAAAAAAGGGAAGAAGTTCTCAGAGAGATAACCGTTGAATTAAAAAAAGAGACCTTAAAAACAGGGCGTGAAAACACTAGGTTCAATGAAAGCAATAGTACACTTGAAAATATAGCTATCAAGTTCAATCGAGTCGTTAGTTATGCTTTCGACCAAGTCTCAAATAAAACCACTGATGACAACCTAAGTTCTCCAACAGGGTACATGGGGCACGCTTCTGTTCAGTCCAAAGTCTGACCCTTATTTTAAGCTCAAGCGCAAAGTTATTAAAAAGATAACTTTGCGTTCTTTGTCTCTCATTGAACATTAACGCTTAAGCTGACATAATCGACCTATCGCACTGAAACCCGGCGCGCACGTAATGCTCTTGCTACAGATGAGAAGTGAAAAGTTCGAGCAACTTCGGTTAAAAGAGATTTATGGCACAAATAGCTACCAATGCATTTAAACCAGGAGTCAAAGTTGAAATCGACGGCGACCCCTACACGATAATTGGCGTTGAGTTTGTCAAACCCGGAAAAGGACAAGCCTTTACGCGCACCAAACTCAAGCATCTTCTTTCTGGACGCGTCATTGAGCGGACGTTTAAATCGAGCGAAAAGCTCGATCTCGCTGATGTCGAAGAAACCCGTATGCGCCTTCTTTACTGCGACGAGGAAGAAGCTGTTTTTATGGATGACAAAACCTACGATCAAATTCACGTCTCGCTCTCGATTCTCCAAGATCAACTCTGTTACCTCATGGACGATACGGTTTACGACCTCGTTTTTTACAAAAAATCAGTTGTCAGCGTGATTCCTCCTAACTTTCTCAATATGAAAATTACCGAAACAGCTCCTGGGGCGCGCGGTGACACTGCTTCTGGACGCGTGATGAAAAAAGCGATCACTGAAACAGGCGCTGAAATTGACATTCCCATTTTTATCGAAGAAGGGGAAACAGTTAAAGTTGATACCCGCACCGGCAAGTATGACTCCCGCGTCTAACGTATCGATCTCTTTGACCGAAACGTTGCGCCAACGCGCACAGATGCTTGCAAAAGTGCGGTCTTTTTTTGCCGAACGCAAAGTGCTTGAAGTCGATACGCCGCTTCTTTCCCACTACGCACCTATTGACACGCACATCGATCTTTTCGAAGTGAAATTAGACCACTCTGAAACTGGTTATCTTCACTCGTCTCCCGAATATGCGATGAAACGCCTCTTAGCTGCTGGCGCTGGGGATATCTACCAGCTTTCTCATGTCTACCGAAAAGAAGAGCTAGGCAACTTACACAACCCTGTCTTTACGCTAATCGAGTGGTACCGGATCAAACAATCTTACGCCGCTTTCACTCGAGAGCTCATCGACCTCATCGCTCTTTTTCTGGGGTCGCAATCAGTAGAAATACTTTCTTACCGCGCTGCTTTTCAACGCGAGCTATCGCTCGATCCATTCACAGCTTCTCTCGATGAGCTTTCAGATCTCGCTATAACGCACCAGTTAAGCTCCACCTACAAGTCGGTCGATGACGCACTCAACCTCTTATGGGGATATTTTGTTGAGCCCCGCCTTGGTCACAACCAACTCACCTTAGTTACCGATTACCCAGCCAGCCAAGCAGCACTGGCGCAAACCGTTATTAGGGATGGCATTGAAGTCGCCGAGCGGTTTGAGGTCTATTGGCGGGGGATTGAACTCGCCAATGGATATCACGAGCTTAGAGATGCTCGAGAGCAGCAGCGCCGTTTAGAGGAAGCAAACCGAATGCGCTCCCAGTACGGCAAAGCACCTCTTCCGGTTGATCCCTACTTTCTCACTGCCCTCAAAAAAGGATTGCCTGATTGCTACGGCGTTGCGGTCGGCTTTGATCGACTGCTCATGCTCATGCTCGACCTGCCATCGATTAAGGATGTGCTCTCTTTTTCTTGGAACTGCTCTCTATAAATAACAAAAATCTTCCGCTAGCCCAAGTTCACCCCTTGTAGTGTCGAATTTTTATCGACTCATTGATTATCAACTAAAAACCCAAGTTGTGTCTTATGATTGCTCAGATAAATTTTCTGCTTTTTTACCTGCCAAAGGCTTGAATTTTTAGCATACTTGAATAAAGTAGGTGAAAATTCAAGCCGCTGGTAGGTGAAGAAAGAGAATTTTAGCCTGTATTTCTCACAAGCTCTGCTAAAAAGCTTAAGCAAGGTGTTTTTCGAGATTTCTAATTGAGATCTTGCAGGGAATGGTTGTAACCATTTCCAAAACAGCTCCTTGGAATACTCGGAAAACAGAAGCTCAAAATTTTTCCAGAGCCTTGTGAGAAATGCGGGTTAGATGAGCGATCAGAAGACACAACTTGTGTTAAAATTAAAAATTGATTTTTATTATTGGTTCGTTGAGGATATCCGTGGTTTCTAAACAAGAGCAGTCGTCAACCACTCAATTTCACTAAACAAAGAGGGAAGAGTGGGCATGCGAGCTCTGAGTTGGCCAGCTTAAGTCTTTGTAAACAGGTTTTTGAAAAATTTGCGCAGGAGCCTCGTTAAGCTCGAATTTTGTTTCGAGCTAGAAACTGCGTTAGGAGCGAATACATAGGCGCCCTGGAATGCGCACACCGGTTCCAGGCTTCTTACGGCAAACGGTTAAACAGACTGAGGAGCTAATTCAGTGTCGTCTGCATAAAACCGTTTCATAACATTAGCGAGGTGAGCATTACCGGAGACAAGCTGAAAAAGATCTCAATCATGCGAAAAGTATTGGTACTTATTACAAAACAAACCAGCACTTCCTTCCTTTGCTAAAGCAAGGAACATCTGTGCTTTGGAGGTTTTATGACTCAACCTAACTCTACTTATAATTTACCCCAACCCAAGCCCCAAATCTCACCTTATACTTTCTCTAAAGCCATTGGGGAAATGACAACGAGTATCTTAACGGTCTTTGAAAATACACTTTCGACTGGATGTAGTTTTGTGATTAAAGTCATCGATTCTCACGCAACCGATGTACCTTTTATCAAAAAAGTGACTGATACGTTTCGCGAGTACTATCCCTATATCCTTAACGGGTCAGTTTCAATTGCCCACATTTACAATTTTTGGGGCTCTCCATCGACGTTTATCTGTACCTACCTATTAGGAATTTTTCTTTCGACACCACTTATTCCCAGTAACAGCCTTCATGTTTTACAGCAAGGTCCTTTGGATAGTTCCTCGATCAAGATCGGCATTTGCGGCTCTGCTATCATCAACTGGTATCTCAATCACACTGATTCCGACGGCAAATTTTTCTCAATTCTTAGCGCTTTATTTTTTGCAAATATAACCCGCCATTACGGTGGAACTCACATTACCAGCCCTGTCATTAATCTCACGAAATTCATTTTTAATGAATCGACGATTAAAACCATCCAAACCGCCATGACCAGGATAAGCTCTAAAGAGCTCAAATCCGACTCAAAAGCTCAGCAGTCTAATTCTATCCCACACACTGAAAATGCTTCTTTGGGTGCCATTACGAGCGCTAACTCTAAGAGCGTCTACCCCAACTCAGAGGCTCAGCAGTCTAATTCTATCCCACACACTGAAAATGCTTCTTTGGGTGCCATTACGAGCGCTAGCTCTAAGAGCGTCTACCCCAACTCAGAAGCTCAGCAGTCTAATTCTATCCCACACACTGAAAATGCTTCTTTGGGTGCCATTACGAGCGCTAGCTCTAAGAGCGTCTACCCCAACTCAGAAGCTCAGCAGTCTAATTCTATCCCACA
>JBCCHO010000179.1:0-4741 GCA_039028715.1 Chlamydiota bacterium
AATTTGGAGCATCTGTTTTCCGAGATTCCAAGGAGCTCTTTTGGAAATGGTTACAACCATTCCCTGCAAGATCTCCTTGAAATCTCGAAAAACATCTTGCTCAACTTTTTAGCAGAGCTTGTGAGAAATACGGGTTAGGGGGTTGAGTAGTTGACATTCCTATGAACGTTTTTGCAAAAATATAAATTTTTTTTTATTATCCTTCAATAGAAAAGGGTTGTTGCGCACTGGAGGTGCTATGAAAAAATGGTTGTTTATTTTGCTCTTTGCTGCGAGTGTGTCTGGGTTGAAAGCTCAGGAGGGAACGTATCAGGCAAAGGATTTTTCTTATCTTCTTGGAAAGACGCCTGGACTTAGTGCTGATTTGTTGACAATGCATTTGACGCTTTATCGCGGGTATGTCAAGAATGCCAATGCGCTCATCGAGATGATTGCAAAAATAAGACAAGCAAAAGATGACCGCAGCTTAATCTATGGCGCGTTAGAACGGCGGCTCGCTTGGGAAATGGATGGGATGATTTTGCACGAGCTTTATTTTGAAAACTTAGGCGCTAGCGCTGCGCTGCGGACAAGCGACTCATTGTACCGTCAAATTATCGAAGACTTTGGCTCTTTTGATGCGTGGCGACAAAATTTTATTGCCACGGGAATGATTCGGGGAATAGGCTGGGTCATTCTTTACCAAGACCCGATTAAGGGGAAGCTCTATAATCTTTGGATCGATAACCATCATATCAACCATCTAGCAGGAGGAATTCCATTGCTCGTTATGGATGTTTGGGAACACGCTTATCTAACTGAGTATGGGCTCAATCGCGCTGGTTATCTCGAAGCTTTTTTTAAAAATATTAATTGGAATTCAGTGAGACAGCGTTGGATGAGCGCGGGAAAATCAGGTGGAAAAGAGCAGCAGCGAACTAGCGCTACCCGATAGCGTTTTTGCTTCGCGGAAACACCGTTTGCGGGCGATGGTATCCGTCGGAGTGCAGGGAATAGCAATCCGTTCTTTTATTGTCGTCGGCGAATGTGTTGGTTATGCATTTTTTAAGAGCGCAACACTTCTTTTCGATGCGATTGGGTCGCTGATTGATATTGCTGTTTCGCTATCGCTCCTTTTTTTTATCCGCATTGCTGACAAACCTCCTGATGACGATCATCCACTCGGGCATGGACGCTATGAGCCCATTGCCGGGATGCAGCTAGCTATTCTCCTCGTCTTAATTGGTTGCGGCCTTTTTGGGCGCCAAGTCTTCCTCTTGTTTCGACTGCCAGCTCTTCCACCGCTCAATAGGTGGGTATGGCTGATTCCTTTGGGGGCCGTCTTATTACTAGAGTGGGCTTATCGCCGACTGTCCCGGATTGCTAAGCAGCAAAGAAGCAGCGCGCTTTTTTCTGAGGCGCTTCACTATAGGATCGATGCGATGAGTAGTTTGGTCGCGACAATAGCTTTGGCTGCGGGCGCTGTGGCAGCCCCATTAAGCCCTTTGTTCGATCAGCTAGGTGCACTGATCATTGGCCTTGTCATGGCGTTGTTAGGCTGTTTTGCCGCTCGCCAAAATATGCATCAGCTGGTTGATCGGGTTCCCGAAAAGCACTACTTCGATCTCGTGCGCACAGCAGCACTTAAGGTAAGCGGAGTGAAAGCAACCGAAAAACTGCGAATTCAGCTTTACGGTCCCGATGCCCATGTCTCAATTGATATCGAAGTGGCTCCGATCCTGTCTGTCATTGAAGCACACCTCATCGCCCAAAAAGTGCGCTTGGAAATCCAAAAGTGCTTCCCCGCTGTGCGCGATGCTATTGTCCACGTCGAGCCTCATTTAACGACACGACCTAGCTAACACCCACATTGGAGGTTGTTCACGCCAATTGGGCCTTGATGCTGCGAAGGGTGCGCCTTAAAAGAGTGACCATCAAAGCACTGATGAAAAGCAAAAGGCCGCTCGGCAAAAAATGGAACCCAGAGGAAAAGCGGATTCCAAACAGAACTGTTAATAAAATGCTTAATACCAGTGCTGTATACAGGCCTGCTTTCCGTTCGCTCAACGTTAGCGCACTGGTAAAAAGGAGCAGCAAGCCAAATAGACTTCCCGCTGCGAGTGACATCCGGCTTTGCTTTAGCACAAAGCCAATCACACCACCGGAAAAGATAAGAATAGAGTAGACCAAAATCAACAGGCCACAGAGGCGCCATTTCTTTTGGATGAGGTACTCTTTGTCTTGATCATCCATCATAAATCCTTTTGTGGGGGCTCGGCAATTGTCGCAAGGCTTCTTACTTCGCATTGCGATTCAGAAACAAGCAGTTTTTTTCCATGCACTTCGACGAGGTAAAGTATCGATTTTGGGCTAAGGGGGCGTTTCTCCAAAATTTTAATCGATTTAAACTGGTTAAATGACCTAAAGCGGCCTTGAGACAGACGCCGCAAAAGCCAAACCGTAAGAAACACAAGTGCAAGCAGAAGAAGCAAAATACCGAGGGTCTTAAAAATGGCAACTTCATAGCCTTGGGTCGCTTTGCTAAAAGTAGGCGAAGTGGGTGCTGGAGCTTGGTCGGGGGCTGGCGGGGGCTCAGCGGCTAAAACAACCATCGGCCAAAGCAAGGCGGTTGAGAGCAGCAGCAGAATATGGGTCACTTTTTTTCTCTTTTTTACTACCATAGTTGTCGACAACGGTTTTTGAAAACCTTTTTAACCCGCATTTCTCACCAGCCCCTGGGAAAGCTTGGAACATCTGTGTTCCCGAATATTCCAAGTGACTCTCTTGGAAATGTTTATGAACATTCGCTGCGAGAGTCACTTGAAATCTCGAAAAAACAGACTGTTCAACCTTCCACGCAGAGCTGGTGAGAAATACGGGTTAAGCACTTGCAAAAGATCCATTTTGACAGGTTTTTTCTTTTCCCGTCCAGTTCTTATCAAAAGGAGCAAGCAGGTCAAGGCTCATGCCTTGACCTGCTTGCTCCGGTAACTAAAAACCCAAGCCCACGTGAAAAACCTCTTACCGTTAGGCCTCCCCTTCGTCAGCGAATAGCTCTTTTTCTCCAATCCCCTCAGTATAGCCATTGCTATACCCTTCGCTTTCTCCCAATCTCCGTCCCTCATCACAAATTACGGCTTCTCTTTTGGCATAGCCATCTGTATACCCTTGCTGCCAACTCGCTGAGTACTTCTCTTCATAGCCGCGACTAAAAATAGCGCTCTGCTGATTATCGGCTTCATCTAATCCGACTTGAAGGCCATCGGTATATCCCTCTTGAAGACCCGAGCTACACCCATTCTTATAAATAACAGCTTCTTGCTCAGCATAGCCAGCTGCATAGCCCTGTTCTCGACCCTCTTGATATGTCTTTTCGTAACCGCGATTAAAAATAACGCCCTGTTGACTATTGGCTTCATCTAACCCCACTCGATGACCATCGGCATAACCCTCTTGAAGGCCCGAACTACGCCCATTTTCATAAGTGACAGCTTCTTGTTCAGCATAGCCAACTGTATATCCTTTTTCCGTGCCTTCTCGGTATCCCTTTTCATAGCCGGGATCAAAACCACTTCTTTGACTGCTCGCCTCACTTTTTCCTTCTCGATATCCGTCATTGTGTCCTTGTTGATATCCCAATTGATGTCCTTCGTTGAAAATCAACCTTTTTTTTTCTCTAAACCCCTCTTCATAGCCAATTTCTTTTCCATCTCGATATCCCACATCCCATCCGTCGCTGTATATTTCCTTTCTTTTCTCTTCTGCTCCTTCATCGTAGCCAGTTTTTTTTCCGTGCTCATACCCCTTATCGTACTCTTGGTTGATACGCGCTTGTCTTTCGAATCCATTGCTATCGTCTTTCCACTCTAGTCCCTGTGAGTAGCCAAGTGAAAAACCCTTATCATATCCATTGTTATAGCTCTTACTAAGGCTGCATTGATACTCTTTTTCTCTTTCTGTTTTTGCTATCTCTTCACCCTTTTGCCTTCCATCCTTACGACCTTCTTCAAGCCCTAGTGCATACTTTTCTTCATAGATTCTTTTTCGCTCGACTTCCAACTTATTCCACTGGCTTTCTACCTCTATGCAAGCGATATCAATTCCAATGCGGTAGCCTTCCTCATACCCTTTGTTACAGCCTTCACTTTCTGCCAGACTCTTTAACTGACTTATCAACTCCTCGCGCTCAATAAAAGTAGCAGGAATTGCGAATAAAACAGCCTCTTTATTACAGTTATAAAGCACAAATGGACACGCTTTTAGCTGCTCTTGATTCGAAGCATCTTTTTCCAGCTCTAATGCACCACCTTCCGCCAAATAAGTGTCTTTATTAACAACTTCAACAAAATCACCAATATGCCATTTTTCAATTGGTGCAGTATAGGCCCCTTCCACGATATTTGTTCCAATTGCCCACTCAAAAAAGCCTGGCTCTCTTACCTTAAAACAAACAACTCTCCAGTATGTCTCATCGCTAAGAGCAAAATAACACTGTTCTCCGCGCTTAAAACATCCCATTAACCTGTGTTCCTGCTCATTAGCCGCTAAACAGCTGATCATTGTAACTGCTACAAGTAACCACTTCTTCATTGGAAAACTCCCTACTAATAAATGACTGGCTAAAGAAACATCCTCTTTTTTGACCAACACCGCTTCAGTTATTCATTTTCGAGCTCCAATGAAGCACATGATCAAGAAAAATGTGCAGAAGTAAGAGCCTCAAAATGAGCAAAAAATCCTGAAAAATCGCTGAGTGGGGGGG
>JBCCHO010000180.1:0-4739 GCA_039028715.1 Chlamydiota bacterium
AAAAGTTGAGCAAGATGTTTTTCGAGATTTCAAGGAGATCTTGCAGGGAATGGTTGTAACCATTTCCAAAAGAGCTCCTTGGAATCTCGGAAAACAGATGCTCCAAATTTTTCCAGAGCCTTGTGAGAAATGCGGGTTAAGTCATTCATGGCGTATAAACTCCATTAGGTGATGGGTGATTTGTGTTTTCTGATGGGTAAGTTTGGACTCAATCTGATCAAATCGTGCTTGTAATTGCTTTAGATTAATGGCCTCTTCTGGTTCAAAGGTATCGACATACAAAGGAATATTCAGGTTGAATTGATTGCTTTGTACTTCCTGAAAAGAAGCTAACGAGGCATATTTTTCAATGGCTTTTCTCTGCTTGTAGGTAGTTGCGATTTTATTTATTTCGGGGCTTTCAAGGGTCCTGCTTTTTGCTTGATGACAACAACTGGCATCGATAAAGAGAATATCTCGCCTACGCGCGTATTTCCCACCGCGCTCCCGTCTGCGATCAAAAATGAGAATGACAACAGCAATGTCGGTCGTAGGAAAGAGCTTTTCTGGCAAAGCAATTACGGTATCTAAGAGGTTTTCTTCGATCAGCTGCTTTCTGATTTTCCCTTCGATTGAGAATAAGCTTGTATTTCAGTTTTCTCGCTGATTCAAGGCGGATGCCAGAAAGGTGTTTTTTTTGCCGCGAACGTTTGCCGCGGAAGAAAAAGTAGAGCAACGCAAAAGCAAAGGCCGCTAAAGAAAAAATGCCAGCTTTTTTCAAATTTACGCGGAAGTTTTCTACAAGAGCATGAACTCTTTTCTGACAGATTCGAAGAACTGCATGACGGCGAATCAGGTGTTTTGAAGGATGATGGCCAGGGTCATCAACGCTTACCGCCGCAAAAAGAACGACTTGCTTTGATCCTTGCTTAAGCGCTTTCCAGATATCTGGATCAACCTGAATCGTCTTTTTATTGGAAAAAAATTTTGCCTTGCTCCAGTAATAAATCGCCTGATAAGAAGTTTTTGGCTCCCTGTACTGAAGATAACCTATTGCGATGAGTCCAGTTAAAAACGCCCATATAAAGGCGCTTTTGAGCACCTGCTGGACCAGCTTGACCCGATGCGCCCATGTTTGTCCGCCCTCGGCAACTTTGCTGATGATTTCCATAAGAAAGCCCCATAAAAGGCTTGCTTTAAGGATCGGGCGTATCTACCTGCACTTATGCCTACATATTAGCAATATATTTTTAAAAAGAGTCGATTCTTTGAGAAATTGCGTTGGTATTTTTACCTTGAGCTACATCCATGCCTCAAAAAAAGCGATTTTTGCGGGGAGCCTCTTCAAGCTAAAACTTTCTTCTTCCTAGATCTAGGTCTTTTTTTAATGCCTACAACAGATAAACTAGCTGGTTTAGATCGACTAGTATGTTTCTTTATGCGGATCTCAATATCTCTACCTAAAAGTCTCAGAAAGCGTATTAACCTATCTAGAGTGTATTTAGAAAGTTTCCCCCGAATAATATCCGATACTTTAGGTTGACTGATGCCCATCATTTCAGCAGCTTCTTGTTGGGTAAGATTCTTACTTTCAATAACCTGATGAATTTGTCGGGCTAATTCTGCTTTAGCCTGAGCTTCTGTTGGATTAGGGTAATCCAAATCTTCGAATACATTTCCTGAACCAACAAAAACTTCTATATCTTCATCTTTATCCATTATCTTACCTCTTAAAGTGCTCTTTGTGATAAGAAAGAGCTGCTTTCAGCCGTTTCAAGATCATATCCTTATCTTTTTTAGGAGTTGCAATCCCCTTATTGCTTTTCTTTTTAAACACATGCAGCACATAGATAGCCGCTTTAAGCCTAACTGTATAAACAGCACGATAAGTATCGCTTCTATAATCTTCAATAAGTTCAATCACTTGCTTACCTCCGCCAAACCCTTTCAAAGCCTTGGACCCTAAAGGAGTTCCTCCAAGAGAAGCTAAATATAAACCTTGAACAAAAACGTCTCTCACTTCGGAAGGGAGTTTTTGGAGGTCTTTCTTCGATGACCCTAGATAAAAAATTGGCCGTTTATCACCGTTCATAATACTTGGGCATTATACCCTACAGGGTATATTAACAACAAATACTTATATGAACTTTTCCTAGTGATCTAGTCTCTAAATATCATTGTCATTGGAAAACCAAGGAAATATCTGGAAAACCCACAAAAAATTTGTTATACGCTCTAATGAAAAGAGACCTGTTATGAGAAAAAACATAGAAGACTTCATCCCTTCAGAAGGCAAGGATCCCAATAACCATCCCAAACTACACCCATGGGAGAAAACAATCGCATGGATTGCTTGTCTGTCTCTTGTGATCATGCCTATTCTTTTTGGATTGCTAGGATTTGCCTTAAGTCTAGTCGCATCAGGGGGCGTTTTTGCTTTCATCTTAGGGGGATTTGGCCTCAAAAAAAATAAGTCAAAACCCCAATGATGCCTATTCCAAGCTAGGCTCGCTTTCTCTAATACTGTCTCTTTTCAGGCCCCTTAAAGTCTTTCTTTTTCTCATCTGTGCCAGTTTACTTGCGATTTGGTTCGTTGGTAAACCTTATTGGAAAATCCAAGAGCAAAACTGGAAACTCACACACCCTGGTCAAGATCTTCCCAAACCAAAGCATTTTGGGTTCGTCTTTGGAGAAACGACGTTCGAAGAAGCCGTTCAAATCTTAGAGGAAAGTGGGGCCACATTTAGACAATTCCATCAAGCAGATCAAACCCCTGAAATCGTCATCGATCACTACACAACTATTGAAAAACTTCTTCCTTTAAGAGAAAGAAGCGATGAGGGCGCAGTTCTCGAGTTTGATGATGAAAACAAGGTCTATCTCTTACGTATTCGGTTTAACCGTGATATAGATAGCCGTGAAGTCATGCAAAAAATGGCTGCAATTAATACAGCCTATCATCAAAAACATGGATCTCATACCTCTTTTAACCCCAAAAGCCATAAATACTACCACATTCCTGGAGGCGTCGGTATCTATATAGACCCAAGTGATCGGTCAATTGAGATCATCAACAACAGAAAAAAAGAAATCGTACAAGCGTATCGAGAAAAACTCTCCCTTGGAACCTGGAAAGATGATATGGAAGCCATTATCTCATCCTACTAACACAGAATTCACTAAGGCTCTTCAAATTTAGCTTCAATGATTGCCATCTTCTCTTCATCGCTTAGATGATCTGTGGTAAATGCTGAGATAATTTTTGGCTCTTTTTAAATAGGATTCCCATCTTTATCCTTTTCGGGAATCAGTCCAAACCATCTACCAAGTGTATTGATAGAAGTGCTTTGTTTTAAAGCTCGCCCTAAAAAGGGGGATTCTCGCTCACCTTCAAACTCCTTAATGCGTTGCCTAACTAGTCCAGATTTGGGCTTTTTCCCCCTCTCTTCGGGAGGCAACTCCCTTAACTCTCCCACCTTACCTTCAATTTCTCGGACTCTATCCATCTCTTTAGGGCTTAAGCCATTTACACCGCCAAATAACTTCCTAAACGCCTCCATATTTCTATTCCCCTCAAACAATGACTCCACATCTGTTGATCCTGAGTGAACATCTCCGAGTTGTCCTTTCTTTCTCTCTGCATGAGCTTTTGCCGCTTTCAGCTTGTCCTCTACCGCTAATAATATCCGTGACCAATTTTCATCGCTTCTCTAGTTTTAAAATAAAGTGCACCCCTTTGCTTCTTGATACTTTTCAAAATTTCTAGAAAGAGGCTTATGACCTTTGATACGAATTTGCGCTCTATAATAGACCCTTTTTTTGCCTTCTATTTTTTGGATTCCTGGCTCTAGCTTAGGCATGATAATGAACCTCACTTTGCAAATTGTTTTAAATGCAAGTTGCATGAGAAGAAAAGAGACCTGCAAGAAATGTGACATCCTTACAAATCTTTTAAAGTGACAAGCGCCATGAAAACGTTAGTGTGCATAAAATGCACCGATTCGCTTTTCATCGGCAATTTTTAGATGGGGAGATGAGGTGAAAGAATTTTGTAACAACCTCATTTACAAGGAGAAAAGGAGACGGAAGAGGAGGGATTCGAACCCCCGGTCCCTTGCGGGACTCCTGTTTTCAAGACATAAGCAAGACATTATTTGTCAGCAACTCACATCAATTTACCACAGACTTTTCCCTGTAAAACCCAACGATCAAATTGCTGTCTTCTTTTCTGGATTGCAACTAAATGACGTGGCTTAGTGTGCATAAAATGCACTTAATTTTAAACAACAAACTTAAAACCGGGTGTAAATAAAAGTGTTGGTCTGTGCCAGAGTGGGGAACATGCCAAACATCCTTTTGGCTCCTCTAGAAGCCGCCAACACTTTTATTTACACCCCTTAAAACCCAAGTTTACGTCTGATGATGATTCATCTAAAATTCTATACTACTTTACAAAAGTTAGGCTAGATCTAAGAACAGCGAGGTGTACCAGCTTGGGGCGATGTAAATTTTAGATTTTTAAACTTGAATGTCTTCGAAAGTTTCTGCTAGAAAAGAGGCTCATGGTTCCAGAAAAAATATCTTCGTTTCAAAATGATCGGTGATCGCGATAGAACACAACTTAAGGTTAGAGTCATGAAGTACTTGCTTATTCTTTTCTTGTTCCCCATTGCTTTTCTTGTTGCCAACCCCGAACAAACAAAGACCCACTTACCAGAGCGCAAAACCATTTGTCTGAACATGATTGTCAAAAACGAAAG
>JBCCHO010000181.1:0-4698 GCA_039028715.1 Chlamydiota bacterium
GCTGCTGCTATAAAAAGGTCAACTTTCAACCTATTATTTTTTTAATTTTACATTAAACGAGATTTTATATCTGTATATTTTTTTTCTTTGGTTTTAAAAAAATTATGACCCGTTTTTGGTCACTATTTTTGCAAGAGCCTCTTACTTCTTTTTTCTTTTTTTTGTTTAGGATTAAATGCAGAAAATGTCGAGTAGCCCCCCATTACTGAGGAGCAGCTACTCGACATATTCTTAATTGTGGATAGTTGGAAAGTGGCTTTGGGGGTTTGCTAAACAATTCGATTCCAGCGTGGAGTTGGTTTTAGAAAAAGAGGTAGCAAATACTTAGCGGCGACTATTGCAATAGCTGCAACAACTCCAGTGATCGAGACTATTTTCGTTGCACTTTTCGCCCAAGTAGGAAGTTTCGATCCTTGAAACACCTCTTGAAGTTTTTGAGTGAGAAACTTGAGGTTCGAAATATTTGAGGCTTGTCCTGGTTGACTTGCTCCTGGTATCATTACGCCCTCTTGCCTATTTTGGATTTTGCTGCTCATAAATTCCTCCTAAAATTTAAACCAATTAAAGGGAGCTTTTTCGAAAAATCCCCGATTTCTTTTCCGATATAGTGCCCCATCTTCAGCTAGAAAGAAAACCTCTCCAGTTTCATTGGATGTAGGGGAGAGATGAATAGGGCTATCATTGTTCACTGTTACTTGCCAAACCCAGCTTCCATTCTCTCTGTCAATACAATAAATTTTCCCTTCTGAGCTTCCGACATAGACGTTGCCATCTAGGTCGAAAGCGGGAGAAGTAATGCTAGGGGATTTTACGCCAGAAAAATCATAGACCCGATAGTTCCATCGGAAGTCTCCATTTGGCTCAATAGATGTTAAGGTAGACGGATCGGAAAGAAAATATAGATTGCCCTGCGTTCCTATTTTCAAAGGAGAGTTAGCGGGTACAGTAAGTGTTTTTTGAGTTAGTTTCCCTGTCATAGATACAGTATACAGGGTGAACTTGTCGGCGAAGTAAGCATTACCATCTTCGTCGATAGCGGGTGATGGCCAAATCTCTTTGCTCTCTACTTTCTGTTTCCAAATGATGCCTTTTGTTTCTGGATCTGCACAAAAAAGGTGTCCTTCTTTTGAGGAGAAATAAAGAAGTCCGCTTTCTCCAATAGAAGGAGAAGTGTATTTGTATTTGTCAAAAAGAACAAATTCCTGTTCTTGGGTGTAGCAAAATATTTCCCTATTTTTGGAAACAAAATAAATATCATCTTTTTTATCTATCAACAGGGGGGATATAGGTGAGAAAATTGGTAGAAAATATTTGATTGGCTCTTTTTTCATGTATGGGTCGGTTTTATAGAGAACATGATGTGATTTCCCTTGTATATCCTCTTCTTGAATGCTGAAGATAAATCCTTTTGAAATGGGAGTACAAATAGAATGGGAAAACGATTCAGGACACGTATCAACAACAACCTGAAGTTTTTCGATTGTTTCTGCACTGTGTTTTTCTCGGCATGTTTCCAATTCTTCAAGAACTTTGTCGATATCTGCTGGCTGTTCTGGAGGAGGTGATGGATTCGATTCGATTGGTTCTCCATATTTAATAGCCCCAATTCCTTTATTAGAGGAAACAAAAATGACTTGATCTATAACATCGATTCCTAATCCCCAAGTTTTTGTTATTTTATTAAAAGGGTACTTCCAAATACAGTTTCCTTTAATATCTAAACAATAAATATAGTTATCAAATGACAAGCAAAATACTTTTCTTGCTTCATGGTCATAAATCACTGATGTAATCCTATCTTTTGTTTTATATTCCCAAAGAATGCCACCGCTATAGTTTAAGCAATAGAGTTTGCTATCCCATGACCCGCAAAAAATCAGTTTGTTTTTTGAATCATAAGCAACCCCTCCAATCAATTTGTCTGCTTTATGTGTCCATAGAATTTCCTTGTTTTGATTAAAACAATATAGGTGGTGATCATAAGATCCCAAGAATATTCTCTTATTATCTGGGTCATAAGAAATTTGTATAACAGGATTAACAGCATTTTCTCCAGTTTTTAATTTCCAGATAATTCCCCCATTGCATTCAAGGTAATATAAATAACTGTCTTCTCCTCCACAAATAATTTTCTTGCTGTCATAGTCATAAACTACAGTATTAATAAAGCCTATATTGATTTTCCAGCAGAGCTTTCCCTCATAACTAATACAGCGAAAGCTGCCGTCAGACGACCCACAAAAAACACGCTCAGTTTCCGAGTCGTAAGCAATACCGCGAACCACTCCTTCTGTGGGATAAGACCAAATACGATTTCCGTTATTGTCCAAGCAATAAAGCTTTTTTTTTGATCCACAAAAGACCAACTTGTTTTTTTGATCATATGTCCCATGCTTAACTTGGTCTCCTATAAAGTGTCTCCATATCTCTTTTGGCTGAAATTCTTCGCAAACCAGCTTTGTCCCTGAAAAGACAAGCAGCAAAAGAAGAAAGAGGCAAAAAGAATGGGTCTGGAAATTTCGCTGTGCCATAAGACCCTCGACAAAAAATTTTAAATTTAAATCTTTATAAGATATAGCAAAAGTTAAAAAATACTGATAAGACTACCTAGAAAACAATGATGAATATGGCAAGCAAAAAAGCAAGGTGTTCTGCAAAAAAAGTATTTTGTCAAAAAAGAAGGCCAAGGTAAACTATGGCTTCATTTCAAAGAAAAAGGACTCCCCCGAAGGGGAGCCCAGTGCCGACTAAGAGTTGAGACCTCTTAGCCGGCGCGAACCCAAGGAGAAAAATTGCTACACTCACTCCCTGGATTCGGGTTCCATGTTAACCTATCCACCCAAAAATATTCTATCCAGTTTCTAGCATTTCTCTTTAGTAGCCCTTTAGAGCGTCTAACTTGCTGCTGTGTGGAAATATTTTTTTGAGGGAGTTAGAGCCTGTCTCTTTTTTGAGGCGGGCTCGATTTTTAACTAGTAATTCGGGAGAAAAAAGATGAGAAAGACTTCCTCGTTAGGAGAAAAAATCCACGCCGTTAGGGCAGCTCATAGATCACTTGCTAACAGCGTGTTTTATATTGCAGTCAAAAAAATATACAAGGAGTTCGGAATGAATTTTCAGGAAATGACCGCAAGTTTGCAAAAGGGCATCAAGGCTTACCGTCCAACCTGGGGCGACGGACAGTTTCTATGGCAAGAAGGGAATGTTCTGGTACACAATAATCCTTATTGGGAAGGGGAAAAGCTTAATCAACGGGTAAATGGATACCCTTACGTTGTTGAGAAAGAAGACTTGGAGGCTAACGACTGGATCACTTACGAAGAAAAGAAAAAGTGATCTTGTTCTTTTGGGGCAACAAAAAAGAGTGTTTGACAACTTTGTTGCCTCATGTGATCCAGGTTCCTATAGGATAAGACCATTCAAGACCGTCGCTACTATTTAAGCAATAGAGCTCGTATGATCCGCAAAAGACCCTTTTGGTGTTAGGATCGTAAGCGATGCCGAGAGCACGGCTGGGGTATCTCCAAATCTCTGTTGGTTGAAATTCGTCTCCAATTAGTTTGGTTTCTGAAAAGACAAGCAGCAAAAGAAGAAAGAGGCGAAAAAACTGAGTCTGGAAATTCAACCGTCGCATAAATTACCCATCTAAAATTTTTACACAAACTTACCTTAAAAAATTTTTAAAATTAAACTTTTAACTGGGTGTAGCAAAAACGATCGTTTTTGCTACACCGTCGAAATTTGCCGAAAAACACCGTGTGCGTTTTGTGGAGGTGGAGTGTAGCAAAAGGTGAAATTGAGGTTTTTGCAACGGTTGCTAGGACGTTGGGGATTTCTAGGTATACGATCTATCGAGAAAGGTAAGCCGAATCAGAATTTCCGGAAGAATCCGATAAATCAAAGAAACACCCTGTAATCGGTCTGAAAAAATTTTGCGAATTTCTTTGCCATTTCTTTGCCGATCGAACGCTTGCCATTTTCCATCTCAGATATATGATGCTGGCTAATCCCTATTTCTTCGGCAAGTTCTTTTTGAGTAATTTCATGCTTATATCGACAACCTCTTAGCATTAACCCGCCTTCTGAATATTTAGTTATTTCTTTCTCAGCGGCTTTCCGCCATGGAATGCTTTTTGCTTTTTGAAGTTGCTTTTTAGATCTTCTTCTAATAAGGCGCTTTTTCGTGGGTGCCGACATAAAAAACCTCGATTATTTTTTCTTTGCGGTTAGTAACTTTCCAGCATACAACGTATGTAGGAGAACCTTTTTTTATATGACAGTGATAAGAGGAAGAAGGGGTTGTTTTGCTTTTTTTTAGAGAGCTAAAATTCTTCCAATTTTTTCTTATTGGGCCTAGAGTTTCTAACTCTTTAAGCAAAAGAATAAGTTGAACCTTAATTTTCAGTTGTAGCTTTGCTTTTTGCTTGAAAGCTCTAGCAGAAAAACCTACTTCCCACGGCATATTAACCTCTAACAAAGAATTATACCTAAAAAAGGTATTTTTTTGCTGAAAAAATAATTATGACAGTGATCGGCGTTAAATGCGTCTAAAAATTGTTGAATTTTTAGACAGCTAAAACCAAAACCAAAAGGTTGTCTAAAAAATCGATTTTGGTATATTTGTAGACCTTTAAGTCTTAAAATCGATTTCGGAGACATTTTTGAGTAGATATTTCGGATACGCGCGGGTTTCGACAA
>JBCCHO010000182.1:0-4680 GCA_039028715.1 Chlamydiota bacterium
TGCATCTTTCTGGAAGCTGATTTGTTACCCTTGTCTCATGGACAATGTGTACAAATCAGCTTCCAAAAATTTGCTAGAAACCTGGTAAAAACCAAAAACATTTTCATTTACGGATAGGTTCATAGGTCGCACTCACAGGTAATATCAAAACTTTTATTCGATCTAATTCTTTTTTAGTCATCCTAATTTCCTTCAATGTTAACCTTCTTGAACTCAAAAAAGTTTTAAGGATGACATTATCACGTTGCGCTTACAAGCTAAATAAAAATGTTGTAATTCTTTGTTAAAGATTGTATAATTAATTCATAAAAAAAATTTTTTAGGTATTTATGAGTATGATTTATGATGCTTCCATACCTGATGCTGTTTTCGGTTTGCATCAAGAGAGTGTCCAGGAAGTAGTATTTAGAGATGAAGACCAGATTTTAAGAGTAGCGCAGCTCGGTCTACAAAATATACATGTTTCGTTTGGGCCAAACTTAATAAGTGGGATGTTAGGTCGAGAGGTAACCCAAGATGGTAAGGTCTGTATTGAAGGAAGGTCTTTGCCTTGGTTTATATTGATGAAAGGTCTGCTCGAGGATAAGCTAAAGGAGTTCTCCCGCCAATATTCTTTAGAATCTTACGCCGAAGAATGTCGGGAAAAATTCGCAGCAGAGCTCCAAATACCCAAAGGATCAGATTACATGCGATATCAATCTCCAATTGCAGTTCGGTTTGAAGGTGAAAATGGAAAAACGAAAACCGAAATTTTTGCGCTTTATTTGCTTTTGCTTCGCATGGCTGTAAATTTTAAAAAACAAGCGATTTCTCATTCATGGGAGTTAAAGGGTTATCCCTGCCCGCTACTTGCGGTTTACGAAGTGGAAAAATCGCTTCAATTTGAAGTCATGGGAAAAGAACTTCTAATTCAAGAGATGCTTGTCCTTAACACAATTTTGGAGATCTGTTTAAAGAACACTGAATATTCTAATTCTCTTGATAAATTTTATTGGAACGGTTTTTTGCCAAATATGCGGACTATTTTATTGAATTTAGAAGGTGAGATGGAAAAACCGCTTCAATTTGAAGTCATGGGAAAAGAACTTCTAATTCAAGAGGTGTTTGTCCTTAACAACATTTTGGAGATCTGTTTAAAGAACCCTGAGAACACTAAATATTCTAATTCTCTTGATGAATTTTATTGGAACGTTTTTTTGCCAAATATGCGGGCTATTTTACTAAATTTAGAAGCCGAGCTCGATCAAAAGAATTTTGAGACCCTGATGAAAAAGGTCACTCCATATATTTTCTCTCCTGACACCTTGAGTAAACTCTCCCAGCATTTTGACGAGAAACCTCTTCTATCATCGGTTTTACTTCCTCTTTTGGCCAATTACATCGACCTCAGCAACCTCGAAGAGGGATTTAACGTATTCTACAACAAGCTCGATCTACTGGAGCGCGCAGAGAAATGGGTTGAGCTGCACTGTGAGGCAGTGAAGTATGTGCCCCCAGAAAAAGGGCGTAAAATTCTGGACGATGCTACAAATTACGTAAACGAAAAAATGGATTCGGAAAAAGTAGGTACTGTACAAACTCTGCATTATGTGTGGGACCCAAAGCAAAAAGATAGATGGGATATAGCAAAAATCACTGCATTGAGTCTCATTCGTCGGACTAGCAATAGTCTCCAAGAAGAGCTCACCCACCCCCGAAAAAAATGTGACTCAAGAGGAAAGTCAACCAAGCGGCCTCAATAACGAAGATGGGAGTAACTAGGTATTGAGCGCAAATTGTGCGCTATGGCTGATTTTTGATCGAGTTTTAAGGTAATCGACTTTTTTTGACTCTAAGCACTTATCCTATCATAGAATTTTGAGAGAATTTTCAAGAAATAATTTTTTAAACCCAAGTTGTGTGAAAAACTCCTGCCACAGTTTTTCACACAACTTGGGTTTAAAAAATTATTTCTTAGAAACAGCTGAAAAACCAACTTTTTAGCTAGCAAATCTCAGAGCTTTTGTTTTCTTCTTCCTCTAATCGCTATCAATTTTAATTTTTGGGAAACTTAAGAATAAAAAGGCTTTAATATATTTTTAAAATAGTGTATAATTAGATCATCAAAAATAGTTTTTTGGAGGTATTTATGAGTGCAATTTCTGGGCCCAATGAGGGCTTAGGTGTGTCTATTTATTTCAATACGGACCAAGAGGAAGAGTATGTCCCGACGACAAGACGGGAGGCTGGTGGTGAAGTAACCGGGAGTAATCACGACAATCTAACCCAAGAAAATCAGCGAGTTAAAGAGAGCCTTCTAATGGCAACGCAGCCTAACTTACGGGAGGCGGTGCCAAATCAAGATGTCAAGGTCTGTATTGAAGGAAGGCCTTCCCTTTGGTTTCTGTTGATAAGAGATCAGTTCGAGGACAAACTAAAAGAGTTCTCCCGCCAATATCCTTTAGAATCTTATGTCAAAGAATGCCGGGAAAAATTCGCAGCACAGCGCCAGCTGACCGAAGAATTGAGGCCCTGGAAAAATCAACGTCCAATTTCAGTTCGATTTGAAGGTAAAGAGGGGAAAACAAAGACAGAAATTTTTTCTCTTTATTTGCTTTTGAATCGTATGGCTTTAAATCTCAAAAAAGAAGCTGCTAGTGATCCATGGGAAACGAAAAAGTACTCTTGTCCGCTACTTGCAATTTATAAAATGGAAAAATCGCTTGGATTTGAAGTCAGGGGAAAAGACCTTCTAATTCAAGAGTCGCTTGCCCTTACCAAAATTTTGGATTTCTGTTTAAAGGCCTCTGAATACTCTGACTCTCTCGATGAATTTTATTGGGACGTTCTTTTGCCAAATATGCGGAATGTTTTACTGAACTTAGAGGGTGAGCTCGATCAGAAGGGCTTTGAGAAAGAGATGAAAAAGGTCACTTCGTCTATTTTCTGCCCTGACACCTTGAGCAAACTTTCCGAGCCTTTTGATGAGAAACCTCTTCCATCATCGGTTTTACTTCCTCTTTTGGCCAATTACATCGACCTTAGCAATATCAAAGAGGGATTTGACGTATTCTACAAGTTTAAGCCACTGGAGCGCGTAGCGAAATGGGTTGAGCTGCACTGTGAGGCAGTGAAGTATGTGCCCCCAGAAAAAGGGCGTGAAATTCTGGAAGATGCTACAAATTACGTAAACGAAAAAATAGATCCGAAAAAAGTAGGTGCTACTATACACGTTATGCGTTATTTGTGGACCCCAGAGCAAAGAAATAAATGGAATACAGCAAAAGACACTGCATTGAGTCTCATTGAGCAGACTAGAAATAGTCTGAATAAAGACGACTAAGAAGAGCTCATTCAACCCCAAAACGTTGCTCAACAAGAAAGTCAACCAAGCGACCTCTTTTTGATTCTAAGCACTTATCCTATCATGGAATTTTGAGAGGATTCTCAAGTGAGAGATATTTTTCTCAGCTTGCTACTATCGACCTTTCTGTTACATGGCGTTGAGCAAGAGCCTGTAGAAATAGCGATCGAAGTAAGCCATGGGATCCCATTTGTCTCCTTGCAGATAAACGATGCGCATTATTTGCTTATTTTGGATTCTGGGGCTGAAAAATCAAGGCTAAGCGAGGAAATTCTTGCGTGCCACTCGCTAGTTGAGACGGGAAATACGATAACGCTGGTCAATGTGTATGGCACATTATCGGCCAGTCAGATCTATGTTGCCGATCAGATCAGTGTGGGAAACTTCGCGCTCGAAAAATGCGAGTTTGCCGCTGACTTTACCGATAAAAATCGCTTAGATTCAAACAGCTTACCAGAGCTAAGGCGGGGACTGATAGGAAGAGAGTGCTTTCGCGACAAAGCGCTTGCCGTTGATAGAAGGAGAAGAAAGTGCTTAGTCGCTGCTCATAGCGACCAGCTGATTTCCCATTATCAAAATGAAGTTGAGGAGTGGATCAAGCTGAGCTTCACTCTTGAGGATGGGGTGACCTTGAAACTAAAGGATCAGGGCGTTGTGAAGCGGTTTCTTGTCGATACGGGGTGCAATTATTCGCTGATTCACGACGATGCAGTAGAATTGCAACTGCTCACAACCCGTTTGGAATCCATTGCTTTTCCCATCGAAATAGACTCTGGCGAGTTTCTTGGAGAGCACTCTTTTCTCAAAGCAAATCTTTCACCAATTGGGTTTGACGGCATCATCGGATTTGATTTTTTTGATCGATTTTTGGTGATTTTTGATTTTACAACCAATGAGCTGTTCTTAGCCCAGATTGCTCACAAAGCTCTGGAAAAATTTGGAGCCTCTGTTTCCCCAAATATTCCAATCTATTTTCTTGGAAAGATTTAAGAACCTTCCCTGCGGAAATAGATTGAAATCTCGAAAAAACAATCTTTTTGCAGAGCTGGTGAGAAATGCGGGCTAGGAAAACCTCAGCTCAATGGGTCTTAGAAGGGGATATTCGATCGTGTTTTGATGAAATACAACGTCAATGGATCGAAAAGAATATCCCTATACCAAAGAAAACACTGAGGAAATGGTTAAAAGCGGGTTACATGAACCTATCCGTAAATGAAAATCTTCTTGCTTTTCACTCTTTCTGCATCTTTCTGGAAGCTGATTTGTTACCCTTGTCTCATGGACAATATGTACAAATCAGCTTCCAAAAATTTGCTAGAAACCTGGTAAAAACCAAA
>JBCCHO010000183.1:0-4668 GCA_039028715.1 Chlamydiota bacterium
ATTTTTATTTTTAAAATTGAAATATAAATAAATTATTATTAGATACTTATATTAGGAAAGAAAAGAGAGTGCCCAAGAAATCACTTGAGCCTTCTTCTCGACGTGAACCATATGACCGACTTCTGGGACGGTGCAAAGTTTAGCTTTAGGAAGGTTAGCCGCCAGTAGATCTGCACAGTGAAGGGGGGTCGAAAGGTCTTCCTCGCCAGCAATCAGCAGGAAAGGGGTTTTAATATTGGAAAGTTGGCTGCGCAAGTCAAATGACTCTAGGGCAGCAAGTTGGCCAAAATAACCGTCTAAGGGTTGGGGATAAGGATTGTTCACAAGTTCAGTTTTTTTAGCTTCAATCCAGTCGCTGCGGCTAAGAAAATGACGGCTAAATAGCCAGGGCAAAGCGGTTTCAACAACTAGATCGAAGGGGGTGTTAGCTTGTAGCAAGCGGCCAAGCGATCGTAATTTTAAAAGAGCGGTGTCGGGCAGTTTAGCAAAAGGGGAAATTAGCACGCCTTTGCCAATGCGCTTTGGGTAGCAAAGGGCAAGTGTCAAGGCGATAGCCGTTCCCATCGATGATCCCATAATGTCAACTTGAGGAATCGAAAGAAAGTCCAATAACGAAATCACGTCAGTGGCAAGCATATCGATAGTATACGGAAATGATGGAGCGCTGCTTTGCCCAGCGCCGCGATTATCAAGTGCAATTGTTTGGCGAAAAGGAGAAAAGACTTCGACAAAAGGATCCCAACCACGGTGATGACTGGAAAACCCAGAAAGAAAAAGAAGCGGTTTGCCTGTTCCTTTGACTTCGTAGTAAAGTTGGATTCCATTAACGGTTTGTAGCGGCATGAGTCACTTGCTCGTTGTTATGACCCAAGTTGTGTGGCATAATTACTCATCTAAAATTCTCTTTTTACACCTACCAGAGGCTTGAATTTTCACCTACTTTATTCACAAGCATGCTAAAAATTCAAGCCTCTGGTAGGTAAAAAAACAGAAAATTTATCTGAGCAATCAGAAGACGCGGGTTTGGGTTACAACTGCGGCGCTCGGATTTTTTCACGCAATTTGAACGAAAAATAAAAAAATGTAGACAAAAAGAAAAAGGACATGATACATAAATAAGTAAGCGAGGGGTGATCAAAGAGATCATCTGTCTCGCAAAAAACTTCCCCCTTCTTTTCCAGACTGAAATGTCTGGTCCCCGGCCGTTGTGTGAATGCACGACGGCCTTTTTTTTACCTACTACCTGTGAGTGCGGCCTATGGATATTTATTTGAATTTTCCTTTGTTTGACAACAAAAAATCTGAGAACTTTTTTAAAGGGGACGCGCGCGGGAATTCCCACCTCACTAGCGGGGATTGAGATGAAAGCGCGCTTTTGTATGGGGAGTGTCCAAATGAACAGTGTCAATGCAAAACAGCAGCAAGTTTAACGGCTGTGGTTGGTGGACATTCTCGTTGTATAGCAGCTAGCAAAAAGGTTTCTTAAGACTGCTCGCTGCAGCTAAAAAAAAATCTTTAGTTTTTCGAGAAAAGATTTGCGTTTCGGTGAGTTTTGATCACTTTCTGTTGTCTGAAATGTTTTGAGAAGCTCTTTCTGCTTTTGAGTGAGATTAATCGGAGTTTCAATGACCGCTTCGACAAAAAGATCGCCTTTCCCATAGCCATGAACATTTTGTACCCCTTCTCCTTTAACGCGAAATACTTTCCCCGTTTGCGTTCCTGCGGGAATCGTTAGGCGGATGGAGCTTTTGGATAAAAGTCGTGGGATTTCTTTTTTACACCCCAAAGCGGCATCAGTGAAGCTGATCGGAAGGTGTAAGATCAAGTTATTGTCTTCGCGTTTAAAAATGTCATGAGGCTTGACGCGAATGTAGACATAAAGATCTCCTGCAGGGCCGCCGCCTTCACCGGCGTCTCCCTTGCCTGGGAGTTTAAGCCTCATACCGTCATCAACGCCAGCAGGGATCGGGACTTTGACGTGCTCTCGCTTTTTTACCCTGCCGACGCCGTGGCAATCTGAGCAGGGATTGGCGATCACTTTTCCCGACCCGTGACAATGAGGACACGTACTTGACATGCTGAAAAAGCCGCGTGTTTGATGGACTTGCCCAGCGCCTTTGCATGTCGAGCAGCTTTTAATATCACTCGACGAACGGGCGCCTGATCCGTGACATGTTGAGCATTCAAGATAGTTGGTAATGGCGATTTCTTTTTCAATGCCTTTAGCGGCTTCTTCAAAAGAGATAGAGATTTGAGTTTTTTTGCTTGCTCCCTGTCGCGCGTACTCACCGCGGCCACTGCCGCCAAAACCTTGGCCAAAAAAAGAATCAAAGATATTATCGCCACTTCCGCCAAAGGCTCCCATGAATGTGCGAAGAGCTTCTTCCATTGATGAAAATCCGCCACCGCCGCCCATGCCAGCTGCGCCACTTTTTACAGCATCAGCGCCATATTGATCGTAAATTTGCCGCTTCTTTTCATCGCTAAGCACTTCGTAAGCTTCGGAAACTTCTTTAAACTTTGCCTCTGCTTCTGCATCGTCTGGGTTTTTATCGGGATGATGTTTGAGAGCGAGTTTGCGGTAAGCTTTTTTTATTTCTTCTTGAGTAGCCGTTTGGGCGACATTGAGAACTTTATAATAATCCATGGACAATAATGGGGGTTATCTACCCAAGTCAACTCAATCTGCAAAAAGATGGTAAATTTGGGGTGGTTATTTTGGCCAAATAATCTATTTAATGCCAAGGTATGCCTGATAATTTCAGGCGTATCTTGGGTTTTAAACCCAAGTTGTGTGGTATCATTGCTCATCTAAAATTCTCTTTCCCCTCTGACCAAAGCTTAAATTTTCATCTACTTTATTCAAGTATGCTGAAAATTTAAGCTTTGGGCAGGTAAAAAAACAGAAAATTTATCTGAGCAACTATACCACATAACTTGGGGTTTAACTCTACCGCAGGGTCGTAAAAAATACGAATTAACTGTCTCAAGCCTACCACTAGGAAGGAAATTTCTTCAACTGTATTTTTAGCAACCTGTAAAAATAAGTGCTAAAAATAGGTCTTTGTAAATTAATTTTTAAAATAGGTAGGAAAAGAGAATTTTAGATGGGCCATCACCAGGCACAACTTGGGTTTTAACCCGCATTTCTCACAAGCTCTGCTAAAAAGATTAAGCAAGATGTTTTTCGAGATTTCTAATTGAGATCTTGCAGGGAATACTCGGAAAACAGAAACTCCAAATTTTTCCAGAGCCTTGTGAAAAATGCGGGTTAAGTGTGGGAAAATGTCAACGAGATCAAGTCGTAGAAGTAGGGCTAAAAATCATCGATAGCAAGATCAGCCAAGCAAAAAGAGTAAAGATAGAGAGAAAAGTAGTAACTGCAAGGATCATTGATACTCGCTTTACAATATGCTGGTTTAGGCTTTTGTCATAGATATTGGAAATAATGAAGCAAGACTTTGCTGTGGGAAGTGCATTCACAAAAACAGCTGAAATAGCCCAAATAGGGGGGAGTTTTATCTTCAAGGTAAGTAGCAAGACAAGAGCGGGAAGAATGATGAGTTTAAATAGCGAGCTAAAAAAGGTAGCTTTTAGGCCCTTGAAAAAAGATTTGTATTCTATTTGCATGCCAACAGCAAAAAGAGCGCAGGGGGTAACAGAGCCCTCTAGTAATTTTAAGTATTTGAATAGACCAGCTGGTTTGGGAAGATTAAACAAGGAGTAGAAAATGCCAATGACACAAGAAATAATAATAGGATTTTTTATGGAATTGAGCAAAGCTTTTAAACAAGCGCTTCGAATAGAGGAATGAGCAGAGGCACTTATTTCTAAAACAAAAATAGAAAGGGTAAGGAGGAGAATCATGATTAAGATCGAAAAGGTTGCCGGGAGGATTGAAGGCTCGCCAAAAGTAGTATAAAGGATAGGAAGACCAATAAACCCTGCATTGGACATTGTGGCGCTTAGAGCATAGAGATTAGAATCTAGGAAAGGCCTTTTAAGCAGGAACTTATTGATAAAGGTCAGCAAGATGAATAGGGGGAAGATCAAGCCGACAACGAAGAAAAAATCGCTGCGCCAAATCATTTCGATTGGAGTTGTAGCAATAACGCGGATAAGAAGTGCTGGCGCACCGATATAGAAAATAAACTGAATAAGAAAAAAAGAAAGTTCGGGTTTTACTAGCTTAAAGTTTTTTGCTAACGTGCCAGTGGCTAAAATACCGAAGATAGGGAGAATTAACTCAAAAATTTCCATTTTTTAGTTAAAATCCAAGCCCGTGTGGCATAGTTACTCATCTAAAGAGGCTCCTCGCGCAAAAATCGCTTTCGAAGGGAAAATTTGATGATTTTGACTTGAGAACTACTTTTTGTAAATTGACATATCCTGCTAAGGATAGGCAACTTACAAAAAGTAGTTCTCAAGGACAAAAGCGCGAACTTCACTCGAAATGGAATTTTGCGCGAGGAGCCTCTAAAGTTCTCTTTTTCCGCCTGCCAGAGGGTTGAATTTGCACCTACTTTATTCAAGTATGCTGAAAATTCAACCCTCTGGCAGGCGGAAAAAGAGAACTTTAGAGGCTCCTCGCGCAAAATTCCATTTCGAGTGAAGTTCGCGCTTTTGTCCTTGAGAACTACTTTTTGTAAGTTGCCTATCCTTAGCAGG
>JBCCHO010000184.1:0-4628 GCA_039028715.1 Chlamydiota bacterium
GGTATATACCCGAGCCGATTCAATCTGCAAAAGCACAGGTGATAGGATTGATTTCAATGGCCTGAAAGTTGTCATTTATTCTTCGCTTTAACTGCTCTGCCATTTCAGTCAACTCTCCTTGAAAAAACTTCCTTATTTGCCGAAAAAAATCTACACAAGATTCGTAGTATCTGTTGTGTATCTTCTTTTCCCTAAGTATCTTCCATAGCCTTTCTATCGCATTTAAATTTGGTGAATATGGCGGAAGATAAATCGGCTCTATTTTCGAAGTCTCTAAAAACTGGGCTAGCTTCTTGTTTTTATTTGATCTCGCATTATCCATAATGACGTAGATCTTAGATGCTGTTGAACTCTTTTCAAGTTCATCAAAAAAATTGATCATTGCTTCGGCATCTACACTCTTATACTCTTTCACAAAGGTTTTCATCCCTTTTAAACAAATGGCACCCGCAAAGTGTAATCTAAGCTGTTTACCTGTAGTTTGTAATGTCTTGTCTTCACCTTTCTTAATCCATCCACAAAGCGCTTCTGACTGGTGTTGTGGATGTACAGCGTCAACAAAATAAACTTCCTCTTCAGGCTTCAGATTCTTTTTGAGCTCTTTGTAAAACTTGATAAATTCTTTCTGCTTCTTGGGATCGAGTTTTCCTGGAATCTTCTTTGGTTTCTTATAGACAAAACCTTGTCTTTTTAACCAATCTTTCATTCCACTTTTTGAGTAGGTAAACTCATACTTCTTTTCTACATAGTGACAGATATCTTTGACGTTCAAATAGGTGATCTCGTTGAGATGGTCAATGAGCTCTTTTTCTTGATCAGAATCTAGCTTCGTTGCTGAACCTCCTCTTGGATGATCACTATCTTTACCTGTATTTTTGTACTCTCTAATATATCGATAAACTGCATCTTCTGATAGATGTAGAATATCCGCTATCTCTTTTACATCTCGTCCCTTGCCCCAAGCTAACAACACACACAAGCGATTCCGCTCACTTATGTCTTTTGCTATCTTGATTCGAACCTCGAATCTTTTTTTTTCTTTGTGCTTTATCCTTTTCATACCTTAAAATTTATCAAATTAATTCTTTTTTTGCACTTTGAATCGGCTCGGGTATATATGAAAAACTCCTCGCGCAAGGAGGAAATCAGCAACCAACCAATAAAGCTTGGGTTAACGCTTTGAAGGGGCGAGAATTACCCATTCTTTGAGCTTTTGTAAGATCTCAGTCTTTGAATCAATTTCCGCCTCTTTTGGGATCTCTTTTCGCTGATCGATAACATCATTAATTTTCTTTTCTTCCGAAAACCGCTCCATGCAGTTCATATAATCACTTGCAATCATCATCAGCTCGCGAAGGTCCCCCTCGCATTTAAGCTCATCAAAAGCGCGGCGAAAAGCCGTCGTAAAAATCTCAAACTCCCCTGTATAAATCAGGAAATGGAGCACTTCAAATAAAAGCTGAGTTTCGGGCTTGTGATCGAGAGATTCGAGCAGCCGCTCAACCATGATTCTTCCTTCTTCAGGATCGACATTGAATACTAGCCGCAAGCGAAGAAACTCGAACCACTGCTTTTTTTTAACAAAGCCAAAAAACCCCTCGAGCAACTCTGAGGCATACAAATCATTCTCTACATCGATTTGATGTGCGGCGTATTCATAGACAAATCGCTCTAAATCGTGACAAGAAAATTCGGAAAAAAGATCAAACGCCTCTTCCCAATCTCCTCCCTCATCGACGTGATCTTCAAGCACTCCTTGCCACTTGAGCAGCGAATCTTGCAACCTGTTTTCACACTCCAAGTTCCCTGCTTCATAGCTCTCAATCAGATGGTCGAGCTCATCACAAAAAATAGAAGGCGGTAGTTTATGGCAAGCCAAGCGGCGCCAAAGCTCGAAAAGACATAAAAAAATCTGCTCATGCCTAGTAAAGTCATCTCCTCGATACAACCAATCTGTGAGGTTTTCAGGAGAATCGAATTCTTCCGTGCAACGAAGAAATTCGCCTTGACCTAGGTCAACTGCATATTCTTGCAACTTATCAAACAGTGTTTTTTCCGCTAGTTGCCTATAGTCCTCTACTTGCCAAGACTCAACAGCTAAACTAGGCTGCTGTCTGAAGTTCATTGCCAAAAGATTGTAAAGAGCGCGTCCTCTGTACGCCATCACAAGCCTCAATTTCAATCTACCTACAACTAATCATTATAAAGCCAAAATAATTATTAAAAATAAAAAATCTACCGAGGCTTTTGCAAAAATCGCTTTCGCAGGGAAATTTGATGATTTTGACTTGAAAGCTGCTTTTTGTAAATTGACATATCCTGCTAATGATAGGCAATTTACAAAAAGCAGCTCTCAAGGACAAAAGCGCGAATTTCACTCGAAATGGAATTTTGCGCGAGGAGCCTCAATAGAAAGGAGAAAAACTTGCTTGACATCAGCGGGATTAGAGAACCTCAAGGAATGGGTTTTACGCTCTACTTTTGATAAAGCTCTTGCAAAAATCAGTTTTTTAAGGGCAATCTAGCCGTGTTAATTGCAATTGAACATGGCTTGCAACAAACGAAAGATGCCGCGTTTTTGCTTTCTTCAAAGCAACCCTTATTCAAGGACAAGGGTAATGCCTATGAAAAAAAGACCCTTTATTCTGCTAGAAGTTCTCCTCGCTATTGCGATCCTATCGCTGGTTCTCACTCCACTCATCGGCTCACCGTTACGCTTATTCCGCAACCAGCGCAACCAGATTATCGAACTCGCGCAAAAAAGATATACCCCTGTCCTATTTTACCACATTTTAAAAGAGCTTAAAACCAATCACCCCAAATGGGATTTTCCCAAAGTACGCAAAGCTAAAAAAGTCAAACACCCATTACATATTGACCACAAATTCGAAATTGCAGGGCTTAATATGCCCTCGCCCTCGCTCCACTACCACCTTTGCTATAACAAGCGGCTATACGATATAGACAAACTCAATCTCTGTATTTTATATTGTGTTATTTGCTTTAAAGAGGATTGTGGTTTTAATCAGTCCCGTGTAACCAAAGAGGGTTTTCAAATTGTGATCGCACGCGATAAAAATAAAGATACAACTTCAGTTAAAAGCTCAAATGACACGCCAAAACCCGGTAAAAAATAAAATCTCCCTCCAATCCGAATCAGCCGCGAAGCGCTTATTCACTTTACTCGAGGTCCTGATTGGGCTTTCATTAGCTTCGATTCTATTAGGAGCCCTTTTTTTTGCATTGCGCACCCAGTCAATTCTCGCAAAAAAACTCGATCCCGCCCACCACCAAGTTTCAGCTGAGGTTCACGTACAACAAGTCATAAGCAAAACACTGCTCAAGCTCACTTCTTTTTATACATCCAAAAGCCAAAAGGGGCTTATTCTTTATTTCACCATTCGCGATCAGGTCGATATTCACCCCAATTTTAACGGGTCTCTTGAAGGATATCTCAGCATCGAGTTAGTCGATGGCTGTTCTTGCTTCTGCCTTACACAAAAATCGCGCATCAATCATAAGGAGCGGCGAGAAATTTTGCTAAGAGATATCAAAGATGTGCGCTGCGAATTTTTATCCGAAACAGCTGAAGGATGGAAGGCAACAACGAGCTGGGAAAAAGAAAAAGAGCCTCTGCCCTGCTTTATTTATCTCACAACTATTTCTTGCCAGGGCGATGAAATTCCATTTGTTTTTTGGCTTTCTAATCGAAACAAACCGATCCTGTATTCTTATAACCCAAGCCCGCGTCTGATGATCGCTCATCTGAGGCTCTTGCAAAAAGCGGTTCTCAAGGACAAAAGCGCGAATTTCACTCGAAATGGAATTTTGCGCAGGAGCCTCATCTAAAATGCTCTTTTCCCACCTGCCCGAGGCTTGAACTTTCATCTACTTTCTTCAATTATGCTGAAAATTCAACTGTTGGGCAGGTAAAAAACAGAAAATTGATCTGAACTATCATAAGACGCGGGCTTGGGTTTATAAAACTTAATCCGAGCTTGCCGCTTGGGCTAAGATAGGTTATCTTATGGGGATTCTGTTCTTTGTTTTCACTCTCCTTACTGTCATCAGTTTATTTTCCCTTTCAATGCACCACCACTACCGCATCCTTGAACGAGAAAATAAAATTTACCTCGTATACCTTACAAAATGGCACGAAGATTGCAAAAAAAAAGCAGAAAAACGGCGTGACAGGCTTAAACCCAAGTATCGACCGAGTGACACTCCCAAACCCCTTAAAAAAGGTGGGCTTCTAGACTGATGTACGACAACGACCTATTGCTCACGCAAAACCTACAAGGGGTTGGCGGCTTGCCAGACAAGCATCTAGACAACTTTGGCCCGTGTCCAGGCTGCTACCTCTGAGTGCGACCTATTTCGTGCCATCGGCTTTTAGAATAGGTACATATACCCCTTCCGATTCAAAGTGAGAAAAATGGGCTGGAGACAAAGCTCAAGGCATGTGCCTTGAGCTTTTACATGATAGGGTTTCTTTATAAAGAATAGAGGTTATTTTAAAAAGACATGTCGGGGACAAGTCCTGACGGCTTGTCCCCCGCTTGCCCCCTTGAGCTTCAATCTTTCGCACCAAATCGGATTCTCCGTCAGGGGTCCGTGCCCATAGCTAC
>JBCCHO010000185.1:0-4593 GCA_039028715.1 Chlamydiota bacterium
AAATTTGGAGCATCTGTTTTCCGAGATTCCAAGGAGCTCTTTTGGAAATGGTTACAACCATTCCCTGCAAGATCTCCTTGAAATCTCGAAAAACATCTTGCTCAACTTTTTAGCAGAGCTTGTGAGAAATACGGGCTAGAGGCTTTAAATCAGTTTTCTTGGGTGCGTTTGAACCGGAAGCACTATATACCCGAGCCGATTCAAAATGCAAAAAGGTCGGTGATTTGGCGCGGCTATTTTGATCGACTTTTTCCCTGGGTTCTTATCCGGCAGGTGGATAAAACCCAGAGAAAAGTCGGTCAAAAGGGTCCGCCAAATGCGCTGAGATTTTTGCATTTTGAATCGTCTTCGGTATATTTCGTTTTGATAATGAAGCTATCCCACTCAACGATTTTTTTGAATTTTTTAACCTTTTCAGTTGCATTTTTTACAATAGCTGTTCTAATAGCTGAATTAGAGACTACTCCACTAAAAGGTTTTTCGATTTTTCAGTCTTTTTGCTCATTTTGGTTTTTTAACTTTCGCATGTTATCAAAAAAAAATGCGCGAAAGTTCAAGAAAATTCAAAAAATATTTTAGCGGGATAGTCTCTATGTACGAATCAAATATGCCCAAGCTGAATTAATCTGCAAAAAGAGCGATGGCTTTTTATTTCTATCTATCCATTGGGAATACTGATCATGAAACTTTTAGTAGCATAGTTTCATAGTTAGAAAATTCATTTACGCAATGAGAATAGATAGGCTGCTTTTAACCCAAGCTCACGTCTGATGATAGTTCATCTAAAACTCTCTTTTCCCACCTGCCCGAAGCTTAAATTTTCACCTACTTTATTCAAGTATGCTGAAAATTTAAGCGTCGGGCAGGTAAAAAAACAGACCATTTATCTGAACTATCATCAGACGTGAGCTTGGGTTTGTATTCTTTTTTGCACCGCCGCTATCTTGGTTTATCGGCTGGGTTTGGATAGAGGAGCTATGTGCGCCATGGTAAAAATAGTTAGGGGAACGATCGATGCAGTGTTTAAATATCGATTTAACATTTGCACGCCCATTCGCTATCTCAGCGATCTGCAAATTGATCAGAGCATTGAAAAGCGTTTTTGGCGATCTTGGAAGCGCTTTTACCAGCGCTCTGAGCCGCTAATTTCAGACTACCGCCAGGAAAGATTTGAAGCATTTTTTCGCCAGCTTGAGCGCGATGGCTCAGATGAGCGGTATTGCCGAAGGATAGAGATCCGCTTTATTAACCCAAAAGTGGGTTTTGGTGTTTTTGCCAAAGAATTTATTCCCCCTTATTCTACCCTTAATCACTACGCGGGAATTTTAATGTTGGATCGTGAGATTAAGTCTAATCACGATAGCACGTTTTCGTTCACTGATTTAAAGAATTACTCAATTGACGCGATGAAAGCGGGTAACTGGACTCGCTTTATCAATCACGGAAACGAGAAAAACCCCAAAACGAATGCCATTCCCTGGGAAACCTACCTTGAAAATATCGGACCTAGAATTGTGTTAACTGCTGGACCTCATGGGATTAAGCCAAGAGAGCAGATCTTGTACTCTTATGGCGATAGTTACTGGGAAGGTAAGAGAAAAGCCGCTTCCTTGTAACAATCCTCTATACACCTGAGTTCTGAATTTAAACCCAAGCCGACGTCTGATGATAATTCATCTAAAGACCCGAGCCCACGTCTTCTGATCGCTCATCTAACATTCTTTTTCTTCACCTACTTTATTCAAGTATGCTGAAAATTCAACCCTCTGTTAGATAAAAAAAAGAACATTTATCTGAACTATCATCAGACGTGGGCTTGGGTTTATAAGGCTATCCCACTCAAAAAAATCGTTGAGTGGGATAGCCTCATAGTCTCATTTTGAAAAAGAAACCCCCGCTTTGATTTTATTTTTTCTGATTTTCTTTACATAAAGAAGTAAATGAATTAATTAAAAAATCAAGGACTCAATAGACCTTATTAAGGAGCGTCTGCATGAAACGACTAGATATTGTCGCTTGCTTTCTACTTTGTTTAGGAGGCTTGAATTGGGGTCTTATGGGCCTCTTCGAATTTAATTTAGTAGATTATTTTGTTGGCAGAAGCTGGTTAGACCGGTTAATTTACGTTTTGATCGGTGCTGCTGCTGTCTACCAAGCTGTTGGGTGGAAATCCATCCAAAGGCGTTGGAAATAGAACCTCGATGAGACTATCCCTCTAAAAGGTTTTTTTGAGTTTTCTTGAGTTTTTTGCTTATTTTGAGATTCTAAATCAAAAGAAATGTGCAAAAATTAGAGCATCAAAATAAGCAAAAAAGACTGAAAAATCGAAAAAATCGTTTAGTGGGATAGTCTCATTGGTTAAAGGAGCCGATGTATGTTAAACAAACTAAGTGGTCTTGCCCTTGTATTTTTAATTATAGGGGGACTTGTTTGGGGCTTTATTGGACTTTATCGAATAAACATTGTCGAATATATTTTCTATCGTTATTGGATTATTCGCATTGTTTATGTTCTTTTTGGTGCAGCTTTTGTGTATCAGTTCATTTATTGCCGCCTCGAAAGAAAAAAGAGAAAATCAAAGCGCTAGATTTTTATTTTGGGTTTTTCTCGATACTGAAAATTTTGCAGCTTAAAACCTGAGTTCCGAATTTAACACCGTTAACCCGGATTTCTCACAAAACTCTGGAAAAGTTTGGAGCATCTGTTTCGTCGAATCTTCCAATCTATTTTCTTGGAAAGGTTTAACCTGAGTTTGCCACTTGTCGTGAGAGAATTTTGAAGTATTGCTGATTATCAATCACTTAAATTTTGGGATAGGGTCTATGAGACCCATTCCCAAAATCGTAAGTGATTTAAAATCAATAAAAACCTCAAGCTGGAAAAGCCTGGCTCAAGTTTGCAACGACTTCACAAGGTGATTTTACTTGTGCCCCATTTTTGGCCGGGTTTTGGGAATTTTCTTCGGATAAGTTGTCATTTCACTTGCGAGCTCATCTTTAAGATCTTTAGCCTGTTGCTTTGCTTGAGCTTGCTGTCTTTTTTTGACTTGAATATCTGGATTGACAACTTTTCTTTTCATATAACCTCACAGTGTTTGACCTGTAGCTAGCCCGAGTTTCTCACAAGCAATGCTCCAAACTTTTCGAAAGTTTTGTGAGAAATTCAGGTTAGGTCATGTCTATTTTTTGTTAGAGGTTCCCTCGTTAACTTCTTTCTCAAAGCAGTTCTCGAGAGAAATCTTTTTAAATAAGGCTTTCCCGTAAAATTCGCGCTTTTGATGACCTCTTTGCGCTAAATTACCTATAATTAACAGAATATGTCAATTCAGCGCAAAAGAGGTCATCGAGCCAAAATCATCGAATTTTGCGTCGACAAACGATTTTTGCGCAGAACCTCAAATAACTTTTGTTTTGCGTCGACTGAATCGGTCATTTGATTCAAATAATCAGCAAAATCGCCAGGTAAAGAGGCTGTTAAAACTAGTGGGTCTTTAGATAGGGGGTGGGAGAGTTTAAGTTGGTAAGCGTGAAGCAGCTGCCTAGGCACACCCCATTTCTGGTTGAGCTTGGTAAAACCGTAACAGTTATCGCCTAAAATAGGGCACCCTAGTTCTTTTAAGTGGACACGAATTTGATGAGTTCTTCCTGTAATTGGTCGAGCGGATACAATAGATAACTCTTCCGAAGTCGCTAAGGTTGTAATTTCTGTTGTGGCTTCTTTGCCTTTTTCGCTGCAAACCGCCATTTTTTGGCGGTTGCGTGGGTCGCGAGCCATTCGCGTTGTGATTGTTTTCTTCCCGGGATTCCCGACGCAGATAGCGAGGTAAGATTTTGTGATCTGGCGGCTGCTGAAGAGCTCGACGAGGTGATGGTGAGCAACAGTTGTTTTAGCCGCAATAAGGACGCCAGAGGTGTCTTTGTCAAGTCGATGAACAATTCCAGGACGCAGGTCGCCTTCAGTTTGAGGAAGATCAGCGACGTGATAAAGTAGCGCATTGACAAACGTATGACGGTCATGACCAGGAGCGGGATGAACAACCATGCCTGCGGGTTTATTCACGCACAAAATAGCCGAATCTTCAAAGATAATATCTAGGGGAATGTTTTCTGGCGTTAGGTTGGGAGAGGGCTTGGCCAAAAACGAGATTGAAACCAAATCTCCTTGTTGGGGAATCGTTCGCTTCTTAGCCGCTTGGCCATTGATTGTGACGCGCTGGCGGTCAATTAAATATTGAAAATAGGTGCGCGAGTAAGACGGAAAACGCTCAATAAGTGCTTTGTCAAGCCGCTTTGACTCTAAAGATTCAAAGATAAAGTGAGTTTGCTGCTTCATTGCCTACACACCTAATTTTTAGAGAGGACACACGGGAATCCTCATCCCGTTTGGGGGATTGAGATGAAAGTGTGCCTTGTGTATAATTATTTAAAAGTTCGCTCACAAGCATGTGGTCTTTTCGACGGGATGCTGTAGCTTGCGAACCAAACGTATCTACGTATCCCTTTTGGGAGAAGTAGTAGTAGCCTGGACACGGCCCAAAGTTGTCCAGCTGCTTGTCTGACAAGCAGCCAGCCTCTTGTGGGTTTTGCGTAAGCA
>JBCCHO010000186.1:0-4586 GCA_039028715.1 Chlamydiota bacterium
GGGATTTTCAATTTTTTTCATGCTTGAAACGGAACAATGGGCACATACTTGGATAAAGTAGGGGCCATTTTTCCGTTTCAAGCATGGGAAAAAGAAAAATTCAAATAAATATCCATAGGGCGCACTCACAGGTATTACACTGTGAGTGCGCCCTATTTCGTGTCATCGGCTTTTAACCCAAGTTGTGCCTGATGATGGCTCATCTAAAATTCTCTTTTTTCACCTGCCCAAGATCTGAGATTTTCCATTTTGAGTTCCTATTTTCTCGAGTGGAGTGCTGTAGAAAGTGGAATAGCCGAAGTTATTTTCCGAATGAAAATAGCGTTAACTTTCCGATAAAAATCGCTCAGGTTAAAGGCGTTAAATTCAGAAATCAGACTGTGGAAAGTCTTGGGTTAATTAAAATAGCCAACGAGCCCTTCTTTCGTCGGTTTCATTGACTTTTCACCCTTGCGCCAATTCGCCGGACACACTTCACCGTGCTCTTTGTGAAAAATCCATGCATCAACTAAACGAATCGCCTCATCGACCGAACGCCCCAACGCCAAATCATTGACGAGTTGATGGCGAATGATCCCTTCCTTATCAATCAAAAAGAGCCCGCGAAAAGCAATCCCTTCATCTTCTTTGAGTACATGATAAGCGCGCGCAATTTCTTTATTTAGATCAGCCACTAGCGGGTAAGTCACGCCATCTATCCCACCTTGATTCCTCGGAGTATTCATCCAAGCTAGATGACAAAAAGCGCTATCGACTGAACAGCCCACAACCTGAGTATCTCTACTTTCAAACTCTTGCAGATTGTCTTGAAACGCTTGAATTTCTGTTGGGCAAACAAATGTAAAATCAAGAGGATAAAAGAAAAGAATAATTTGCTTGCCGCAAAAAAGATCGAGCGAAAAATCAGAGATAATTTTTCCATTACAAGCCGCCTTAGCTTTAAAAGCCGGCGCTTTTTTTCCAACGAGTAACGAGCCCATGGTAAGACCTCCTTCTTTGATTGTTTTGATTTTTCAACTTTTTTTATTCATTTTGATTCTCTAACTTTCGCATATTTCTCTTGATAATGAGACTATCCCACTCAAAAAATCGTTGAGTGGGATAGCCTCATCGACCAACATTATTCCAGAAACAAGAGTAAAAAAACAAGTTTGTTTCCCGTCGCCTGAATTACAGTTAGCATGAACCCATCCCGACAAATTGTTTATCGGAATAGATTCATAGTTCTACTGTAAATATGGATCATTTTTCCTTCTTATTAATCTAATTTTATAAAAAATATTAATAAACGTAAGTAAAATAATAATTGGATAGCAAATAGAAACAACAGAGTGGATAATATTCATAATTACATTAAACCCGATATTTGTCATTGCCGCTGTAATGACCAAAATAAAAAAACAAGACTTCTTATAAGAGATCCATCTCGGGAAAAGCTCTTTTGAGAGAATATCGCTAATTGTCATTGTTAAACTAATCACAGTCGTTAGGCAAGCAAGTGCTACTGCTGCATTTGCTATCAGGCTCAGCTTAGGCCCTAAAGTCACCATCGCTAAGTGACTAATGAGCTCTTGTGGTGGGGTGTTGATTAAATCAGAACTGTATAACGCCGCTGTATATCCCAGCCCAAAGTAAATAGCGCCGAGCAAAATGCACCCTAAAATCCCCGCTTTAAGCGTCATTTTAAGCGCTTTTTTCGGCTGATTAGGGTATCGAATCACAACCATATTCCAAATTCCCGCAGAAAAGAAAATGGAGGCGATAAGATCCATCGTGTCATATCCTGTGAATAACCCTAACGTAAAAGCTTTTCCTTGGCTAAAAGAAGCCACTGCTAGCATTTTGTCCGATAAGAGCCCCTGATAAAGAATAAAAAGCAAGCACGCGATAAGCAACGGAGATAAAATATAGCCCAAAATCGTAAATAAAAAACTTTCTTTGTAGCAACAAAATAACGCAATCACCCCAAATAAAATCGCAAATACAGCTAGCGATAAGAAGGGGAAAATAGGCTGTGTCGCTGCATAAGCTACCGCCGTACATCGAGGCAATACCGCAAACGGGCCGAGAAGAGCTAATGAAACAGTCATCAAGACAAAGCCAATGATTTTTCCAAACCGAGAAAAAAAATCTTTTGAGTGTCCGCAAAATAATGTCGCTGTGACGAGTCCTAGTAAAGGACCTCCAACGGCAGTCAATGCCAGTCCAATGAACGCCCAGCCAAAGTTTGCTGTGGTTTGTACGCCGATGATTAGAGGAAAGATCGTATTTCCTGCGCCAAAAAACATCGAAAAAATCGCAATAGTTAACGGAATAAGCTCATAGTTAAGTTTTTTTTTATCGTGACTCATCGCATGTTATCCTCGAAAAGCTGCCCCCCTATATGCAGTTAGTTCACTAGCCCGAGTTGGGGGATTAACAAAATTGTTTTTATGAGGAAAATTAGCTGTATTCGAGCAAACGGAATAGTCAAAAGCTATTTCCGATACGAAAAATAGAGCTAATTTTGCTCAGAATGGAATTTTGAGTGGAGCTTCGCTAGCTAAAAATTTCTTCAGCACGCTCTAGCCAATTTTCAGCCCCAATAGTCGTAGTTTCTCCATGGCCAGGATATACCTGAACTTCTGGGGGTAATTTTGCGAGTTTGCGCAGTGACTGCCACATTGCCTGAGGATCAGCTCCAGGCAAGCTAAGGCTACCCATCGATCCTTTGAATAACGTATCTCCTGAAATAACGATCTTTTGCTCGGCCAGATAAAAAGAAACACTACCAGGACTGTGGCCAGGAGTATGCAAAACATCCAGCTTTAAATTGCCCACTTTCACGGTTTGGCCGTCTGCAAGAAAAAAATACTCTTTTATCCCTTGACACGGACACAAAAGGGGGATCCCATCACTTCCAGGATGGCGCACATTTTCGCTATCGGCCTCATGTACAAAGACGGGAACTGCAAGTCTATCAACAAATAGCGCTAAATCAACGATATGATCCCAGTGAGAGTGGGTGAGTAACACTTTCTCAATGGAAAAATTTTCGTCTTTTGCAGCGCGTACAATAGAATCAAAACTTTTTTGAGCTGGATCGATCACAGCTGCTTGGCCAGTCTTTTTACACCCAACCAAAATCGCGTTTGTCGCTAAGGGACCACACGAGAAGACACTAAGGCTAACCATGTCACCTATCATGTGAGTTAATCGCATTCATCACAAGAAATAAGACGCACCGGAGAGGACTCGAACCTCTAACCTCCTGGTCCGTAGCCAGGTACTCTATCCAATTGAGCTACCGGTGCTCAAGGCGCTTTATGATGAATGAGCTTTTCTTTTTCGGCAAGCCCTAGCCTGCATTTCTCACAAGGCTCTGGAAAAATTTGGAGTCTCTGTTTTCCGAGTATTCCAAGGAGCTCTTTTGGAAATGGTTACAACCATTCCCTGCAAGGTCTCAATTAGAAATCTCAAAAAAATATCTTGCTTAAGCTTTTTAACAGAGCTGGTGATAAATACGGGTTAAAAGGTCAAGGCGTCCCCCTTGAGCTTTCTTTACTGAGCTCAGCTCGTTGTCTTACAACTTCGTAAAGAAAAAGAGTTGTTGCGGCAGCGACATTTAGTGAATTACATCGCCCATGCATGGGAATTTTCACCTGTATATCCGCCTGTTTGAGCCAAGTATCTGACAACCCCAGTTGCTCTGTCCCAACTGCAATTCCAATTGGACCTGTTAGATTTGCTTGCGTAAAAGACTCAGCTGCTCCAGGCGTGCTTGCTACAATGCAAACCCCCCACTCGCGAAAAGCTTCAATGGCTTGCACAGTTGTCGTCTCAACAATAGGCACAGTAAATAACGTGCCGACAGAAGCGCGAACTACATTGGGGTTATGGATATCCGTACAAGAGTCGCAAAGGATTAAGGCATCAACACCGGCAGCATCAGCAGAGCGCAGCATCGACCCTAAGTTTCCCGGCTTTTCAATCGCCTCGGCTATCAAAAAAAAGGGTGGGTGCATTGATTTTTCTATTCTATTTCGCCCGTTTAGCTTCTCAGTTTCGCTAGAAGCCAAAGAGCTTGTTAGCTTAAATTTGCCCAGGATAGACAGGTCGACTAGATCGCCCAATGTACGGTGCGTCTGCTTTGCAACAGCTAGCAGTCCATCTCCACGATCGCGATAAGAAAGCTTATCAAAAAGATGGCTCCTCACTTCATAAACCTTAACGCCACTTTTTCTTAAGGTCTCGATGAGATCGTTTTCATTTGCTCCCAAAAAATGGGCTGGAGAAAAAAAGAGCTCTTCGATTGGAACGCCTGCTTCTTGGGCGCAAGCAAGTTCGCGATACCCTTCGATCAAAAAGCGCTGCGTGTGATCGCGTTGCCTTTTAGTGCGCAGTTTACCAATCATCTTAATACGTGGGTTTTGAGAGCTCTCAATGAGGGGATACATTTTAAACCTAAGTTGTGTGGTATATAGTGCTTCCGGTTCAAACGCACCCAAGAAAACTGATTTAAAGCCTCTAGATCGTATTTTTTCTTCGTCGCCCATATTAAACTTAATATTGGCTAGAATAAAAAATGCAATCTAGAGAACTTTAAA
>JBCCHO010000187.1:0-4584 GCA_039028715.1 Chlamydiota bacterium
ACTTTTCTAGAGTCTTGCGAGAAATCCGGGTTAAGGCTCTCTCGGACAGAACTATTACCTGTGAGTGCGACCTATGGGTATTTAGAGGGATTTTCAATTTTTTTTCATGCTTGAAACGGGCACATACTTGGATAAAGTAGGGGCCATTTTTCCGTTTCAAGCACGGGAAAAAGGAAAATTCAAATCAATATCCATAGGTCGCACTCACAGGTTTTAATGTCCTGTGCCCTGACTCACTCCAAGCGAGGCTTGGGTTAAAACCCAAAAGCAGCGTATACTCAAGCCGGTTTAAAACCCAACAAGGCCCAAACAAGTAAAAAATAGAAAATTTATCTGAGCAATCATCAGACACAACTTGAGTTTAAGGTGAAAAAAGTCGGTGATTGGGCGTGAGCATGAACGGCATGAAAGAAACTTCTGAAAAATCAATGGAAGATATTGTCTCTCTCTGTAAACGGCGAGGGTTTATCTTCCAAAGCTCTGAAATCTATGGCGGCCTTCAAGGGGTTTACGATTACGGTCCTTTGGGCGTCGAACTCAAAACCAACTTGAAAAATGCCTGGTGGCGCGCCACTGTTTATGAGCGCGATGACATCGAAGGTCTCGACGCCGCCATTTTGACTCACCGGTTAACGCTTGCCCATTCGGGCCATGAAGAGACTTTTACCGACCCGATGGTCGATTGTCGCAACTGCAAGCGCCGATTCCGCGCCGATCATTTAAAAGAACACAAGTGTGAGTTTTGTGGCAGTACTGACTTGACCGATCCCCGCCCTTTCAACTTGATGTTCCGCACTCATGTTGGCCCTGTTGACGATGGAAAAAGTTTTGCCTACCTGCGCCCTGAAACAGCTCAGGGCATTTTCACCAACTTCAAGCACATTGTCAATGCAATGGCTCGGAAACTTCCTTTTGGCATTGCCCAAATTGGAAAAGCTTTCCGCAATGAAGTGACGCCAAAGAATTTCCTGTTCCGCGTACGCGAGTTTGAGCAAATGGAGCTCGAATTTTTTGTCGAACCTGGCACCGATGAAAAATGGCACAAAGAGTGGATTGCAACTAGACTCGCTTGGTGGAAAGAGCAAGGCTTGTCAGATAACAATCTCAAACTCGCAGCTCAAGAGGGAAAGGAGCTCGCCCATTACGCCAAAGCGACAACCGATATTCTGTATCGATTTCCCCATGGCTTTGAAGAAATTGAAGGGATTGCCAATCGCTCTGATTTCGACCTTGGGTCACACACCAAAGAACAAGCAACCTTTTCACTCACAGCGAGTGTCAGTCCCAACTCTGATTCGACAGCCCGCCTTGGCATCGAAAATCCAGTGACAAAAGAAGAACTGATTCCTTTTGTGATCGAGCCTTCTGCTGGCCTTGATCGCGGCATCATGGCTGTTTTAGTCGATGCTTATACCAAAGAAGACTTGGCTAATGGACGCTCCCGGATCGTGTTAAAGCTCAAGCCCCACCTCGCACCAATCAAAGCCGCAGTTGTTCCCCTTGCTCGGAACAATCAAATGATCGTCAACCAGGCAAAAGAGATTAAAAAAAAGTTGCAGCGCCTGGGATTAGGTCGAATCAAGTACGAAGATACGGGCAATGTAGGAAAGGCCTACCGCCGCCATGATGAAGTCGGTACGCCGCTGTGTATTACCGTTGATTTTGATACGTTTGAAGGGGAAACCAAGAACACCGTTACTGTACGTGAGCGCGATTCAATGAAGCAAAAGCGCATTGCCCTTGCCGACCTTTCCTTATTTGTAACGAACTACTTTGCTTGAGATGGGTCAGCTTCTCCTGAAGTTGCGTTTCGGTTAAAGCTACGGTCTTCTGAAATCTTCAAATAGGAATAGAGCATTTTCGCATAATTTTTATCAGCGCTTGCATGGACCATGGCTCGGTGATAATCGTCGTTTTCAACGGAAAATTTTTTATCTAACTTGCTCGTGATCGAAATAAGATCTTCTCGGTAGACACTTGGCTTGCGATGGTCTCTATTTTCGGTATCCATTTTAATCCGACGACCCAAGTCAGAGACAAAGTCGTTGATTCCTTTTGTTTCAAGAACCTGAATCAAATCTTTGATCACCGGTTGCATTTCAGGGCTAGCCTCCCGCTTGAAGCTGCGCAACGCAGCCATTAGCCCCTCTTGATCTTGTTCGTTAAGAAGACCGACCAGATCGCCAGCAAAACAACACAGCTCCTCGCCTTTATAAACCAAGCCCGGCTGGTTGCCGATCACTTGTCCTGTTCCTATCATTGCTGTAAACAAGATTAAAAAAAATATTTTACATCGTTTAATACTCATGGTTTTCTCCTTTATGCCGATCCGTTGCCTACCGATTATAACCGATGCGGCGATTTTTGAAAAAAAACTATAAATATTTAATTATAAACCCAAGTTGTGTGGCATAATTACTCATCTAAGAGGCTCCTCGCGCAAAAATCGCTTTCGAAGGGAAATTTGATGATTTTGACTTGAGAGCTACTTTTTGTAAATTGACATACCCTGCTAAGTATAGGCAATTTACAAAAAGTAGCTCTCAAGGACAAAAGCGCGAATTTCACTTGAAATGGAATTTTGCGCGAGGAGCCTCTTAGATGAGCAATTATGCCACACAATTTGGGTTTTAAAGATTTTCCCTGGGTGTTATCCACCTGCCGGATAAGAACCCAGGGAAAAAGTCGATCAAAAAAGACCCCCAAATGAGCAATCTTTTTGCAGAGCTGGTGAGAAATATGGGTTAGTGAAGAGAACTCAATTTTGATTCGCATATCACAATGGGCAGTTCCAAAAAAAGGAGAAGAGGTGAAATTTTTTCGCAGAAAAAAGAAACCATCAGCAGATCAATTAGAGCCATTGCTATGGCAACTTCGTGAACTGATTGGCTACCTTCCGACTCCGATCGATCTTTATGAGTGGCGGGAAGATATTGACGCAGTTATGAGGCAGATTCGCGCTTTTTCATTGCCGATCCATGAAAGGCTAGAAGGCCTTGTGCTAGAGCTTGGGAAACGAGGCGTGGAGCACGTACACGATCTCGATGATGAGGAATCTCCCGCAGTTACGGAGGAGAGTGCGCGGCGTTACTTTGAGCAGGCTTCTTTTCTGACTTCGGAAATTCAGTCGCTGCGGCCATCTGCTTTTTGACCTTAGTCCAGGTAAAAAGACGGGGATGTTCTGCATAACATTTTTCATCTTTCAAGGCAGCAATCAAAAGATAGCGGTGATGGGAAATAAGCTCAGTATCGAGGGTATTATTGGCAATTGATAAGGTGATCGTCTCGCGATTGCGCGCCAATTCAAAAGGAATAGAGTGCGTGATACGCGGGCTTGCTGTGGTATCGATAGCATACAGCTGAAATGTTTTGTAGTAGTAGGGCGCTTGCATTGTCAGCACAACTTGATCTTCTTTTTTTTCGATTGCGGGGTGAAAAGCTGGCAATCTGCGCGGTAGTTCTTGTTGCGGTGATTTTAGGTGTTTGCCAGAGTCAACTGCATGCATCTTGTACTTTATTGCCCCACTACGAGCCTGCATCCAATAGGGAAACGGGAAACTGGGCTGATTGTGATCGAAATAAAAGACCAGCTTTTTACCGGCGATTTCGCTCCCATCGCAAGGCCAAACAGCTGTGAAAACGTCATAACTGGGATTAGGGTGGCGCTTGCCTTCGATGTACTGGGGCGGAGCCCATGCTTGTCGCCGCTTCACTTGGCCTGCTTTTTGCGGCGAGCCCCGTTGAATGCGCTCTTTGACTGGGAGGGGGTCGAGTTCGATATTGAGTAATGTTGTAAAAAAAGCGTCAATTTTATGTGTGGCGAGATGGGTCTGGCGAGTGAAAGAAAAGCACTCGGTGACGGCGTTGTATTCGAGATCAACAGAATAGAGAATCCAAGAAGTATGGCCAGGGGCGCCATTGGCAACCCACTCTTTCCAATGCATAGATTGTTGATCTACTTGGTGGGCGGCGATACTAATTTCTTCAAAGATAAGTTCACTGTCAATCCGGCTGTGTAAATGAAGCAGAGTATACGTTTTATTTTGCTTGATAACGGCGTAGTCACCAGGAGATGCAACAGAAACTTTTTCTTTTAGTTGCGCAGAAAAAGCGGGGGCAAATAGGGGGAAAAAACCTATTAAAAAAAGAAATAACCATCGATGCATTGCCATATTATTACCTGTGAGTGCGACCTATGGATATTGATTTGAATTTTTCTTTTTCCCATGCTTGAAACGGAAAAATAGCCCCTACTTTATCCAAGTATGTGCCCGTTTCAAGCATGAAAAAAATTGAAAATCCCTCTAAATACCCATAGGTCGCACTCATAGGTATTATTGTAAATCACGCGTGATTTTTCGCGCTTGCTGTTTTTTAGATGCGCGCTTTCTTTAAACCCAACCCAAGTTCACACCTTGTAGTCTCGAATTTTTATCGCCTCATTGATTCTAAACCACTTACAGTTTTTGAGATAGGGTTCATGCGGGACTTGTTCACTTCTCCTTGGGAATTTTCGACCACTTTAACACGTCTTTCGCGATGATTTTACCTGTAAAAACGCAGGAAGTAAAGTGTGCGAAAAAG
>JBCCHO010000188.1:0-4567 GCA_039028715.1 Chlamydiota bacterium
CAACAAAACCCCAGTAGCAGCTGGACGCGGCTCAGGGGGATTCCTGTATGACATCCATCCCGGCAAACCAGAAAAATCTATTCTGATTTCTAATTGAGATCTTGCAGGGAATGGTTGTAACCATTTCCAAAAGAGCTCCTTGAAATATTCGGAAAACAGATGCTCCAAATTTTTCCAGAGCCTTGTGAGAAATACGGGCTGAATACCCATAGGTCGCACTCACAGGTAATATCGCAACTCGACTTTTATCCATAGCATTGTCAACCTAGCAATTGCAATTTTTGCTAGACCCTCTCCCGCTTTTATTTATGATGGAATTGCAACTGCAATCCATACTTATAACCGATCTGAAAAAGCACTTAAGCACTGGGATGCCTTCGCTACTCAGGTTTGTAGTATCGAATTGACGATGGTCTATAGTTTTGTGTTCCCCAAAAAATTTTGATATGTGAAAATTTTTCACTTTTTTAGCGGGAGGTGCTGGGTGAATTTGAGATTCGCAGAAATAAACGGTAAGTGATATGCTTGACAGACACCATTTTTCGGTAGGGGTAACTAGGCTATGGTAGACGAAGCAAAGAAAGTAGTATTGACCGGCGATCGCCCGACAGGCCCTCTCCATTTAGGGCACTACGTCGGCTCGCTCCGCTCTCGGGTTGAGTTGCAAGACCGCTGCGCTCAATACGTGATGATTGCCGATGCGCAAGCTTTGACTGATTATGCCAAAGAACCCGGGCGGGTGCGCAAACATGTTTTAGAAGTGGCTATCGACTACTTAGCGGTTGGTATCGACCCGCAAAAGACAGTGATTTTCATTCAGTCGCTTGTTCCCGCTCTTTCAGAATTAACACTGTATTATCTCAATTTAGTCACTTGGAATCGACTCAAACACAACCCAACGGTCAAGCAGGAAATCAAACAAAAAAAATTTGGCGAAAGTGTGCCCGCTGGCTTCATGACCTACCCCGTTTCCCAAGCCGCCGATATTACGGCGTTTAAAGCCGATCTCGTCCCTGTCGGCGAAGATCAATTGCCGATGATTGAACAAACAAATGAAATTGTGCGCGCGTTTAACCGCACCTATGCCACCGATGTTCTCGTCGAAGCTAAAGCGTTGATCCCCAAAATCGCGCGCCTTCCAGGGACGGATGGTCAGGAAAAAATGGGCAAGTCGCTTGGCAATGCCATTTTTCTCAAAGATACGCCCGATCAAATCGCTGCTAAGGTAAAGCGGATGTATACTGATCCGAATCATTTGCGCGTTGAGGATCCAGGAACTGTCGAGGGGAATCCCGTCTTTAGCTATCTCGATGCCTTTGGAACAGATCGCGCCAAGATTGAAGAGCTCAAAAGTCACTATCGCCGCGGTGGGCTTGGCGATAGCGCCGTTAAAAAGTATCTCTTAGAAGTGTTAGTTGCTTTTTTAGAGCCCATTTGGCAACGCAGAAAAGCCTTTGAGTCAGAGCCCGATGAGGTTTGGGCGATGGTACACAAGGGAACGGAGCAGGCAGTTGAAACGGCTAATCAAACGCTGGCTCAAGTCAGAGAGGTAATGCATCTTAACTATTTCAAAGATCCCATCGCTTAAAAACATTTCCAGAGTTTTGTGAGAAATCCTGGTTAATTGTCCATTTCTACAGGGCGTGGTTGCGTTGGCTTAATGTTCATTTTCTTCTTCGATTTCTTTGTTAAGGTCGGTGTCTATTTCGGCTTCTGATGCCGCGATCGATCCTTCTACCCATTCGCGACACAAAATGTAAATCGCTGCAGTCACAAAGAGGATGGGAAGGAGAATCTTCCATGAGATGTCGAATTGAGCGATGATAAAAAACCCGACGAAGATCGCTAGGCTTAAAAGAGAATCGCTTACTTTTCCGAGGAGAAACTGCTTTAACGCCAAAGGCACGCCGATGACGAGCATTGTGCCTGGCCACCAGCTATCACTAAGAAAGAGAAAAGCGAGCCCAAATAAGAACAGAGCAGATGAGAGGGCATGGGCGCGTTTTTTAGAGATAAGAGGCTTGGCCATGGCTGGTTACTGGTTAAGTATTTTGTGTTGCTGCTCGCGCTGTTTAGGGGACACAAAGGTAGGATGGTCAGCCGAAATGATCGTTTTAGGGTAGGTGTCCATTTTTTTCAAATCGGTATGCGGAAAAAAAGCGTTGAGCAATTCAGGGGCGGCGTCTCCTTTGGTTGACAAGTGGGCGGCGCTGTAAAGGCATAGCCCTGAGCCTAGTCCTTCGCCGTAACCTTCAAAGGCAAGGAGGTTGCCTTGAACAGAGACGGTAAAGTCATTGCTTTTCAACCGCTGATGGCCGATGATCTGTTGCAGCTCTGTAAAGCTGATTTCCTGTGCGTAATTGCCGTCGCGTACTCGCAGCCCGTAGACTTTGTTCGATTCTGGGTCAGCAAAAAGATCGATGCTAGTAATTCGGTTGAGTTTCACTGCTTGTGCGAGCTCTTGTGCCTCGCAGATAAAGTTCCAGTGTGCCTCGCTGCGGTCATTTAACGCGACGGGTGACTTGACTCCTGGAGGAGCTGGCGTTTGTTTCCGAAAGATTTGCGCGTAGCTCGCAGTTTTTCCAGCGCAGTGAGTTGTCCATGTTGCTGGAAAGGGTTGATGGCGGTAGGTCATGATCAAATGGCGTGTGCTTTCGATAGCCTGTTCAATTGCGAGGTTTTGCTTTGTCAGCCCAATACCGTGGTAATCGATATCTTCTGCTTTGAGGTGGTAAAAAGAAGCGTGGTTGAGAAGTGCTGTGTAGTAAGTATTGGTGCGGGCAATAATGGCGATGGCGTTGAGAACAGGTTGTAACAGTTCGGGTGAAACTTTTTCTGTTAGGGTGGCTTTGAGAAATGTCTCGACATCGACTTCATTGATGATACTGAGCGTATTCTCAATATGATAAACTTCGATAGCCCCTCGGTATTGAATGCCATCGATAAGAAAGGTCGTTGTAGGTTCTGTAGGGACAATTTGCAATTGAAAAATGCCGGGAAAATCTTCGCCCCATTTGATGCCTTCTTCATGAGGGTAGAGGTAAAAGCGCTTGCTTTTGATTCCCGAACTTAACTTTTTTCCGTTTTCGGGATTGAAGACGGCAAAAGCTCCGCGGGCTTCTAAGAGCGCTCCTTTATCTCCTTGGGAGAGAAGCACTCTAATTGTCGGTGGTTTGGCGGTTTGAATCGTTTTTGAAGGCTTGGACGTTGCAGCTGAGAGAAAAGCGGTTGAAAAAGCAAAAGCAAAGGCTAGCTGCAACACCAGCTTTGGGAAGAAAAGGGCTTTAGCAAATCTCCAAATCTTCATGAATTGACTCCATCAGTTGTAGGTTGAAAATTGCGCCCCAAGTGGTGATAGGCGCGCTCTGTCGCTTCCCTTCCCCGCGGAGTGCGGCGAAGCAATCCCTGCATGATTAGGAAGGGTTCGTGAACTTCTTCTAGCGTCGAAGCTTCTTCACTCAAAGCAGCGGCTAAAGTATTGATGCCAACTGGGCCCCCGTTGTGGTGGTCGATAATGAGCTCGAGCAAGCGTTTGTCCATGTGGTCGAGGCCGAGATAGTCGATATCAAGCATTTCCAGCGCTGTCCGCGTCGCCATGTTATCGAGGCGGTTTTGCGTGCGCATTTGCGCGTAATCGCGCACCCAACGAAGAAGGTTATTGGCAATGCGTGGGGTTCCACGGGAGCGTTTGGCGATCTCTTCGATCGACTCGGAGTGAATCGCAATAGACAAGATCGAAGCAGAGCGCTTGAGGATGTCTCCGATGAGGCTGTGGTCGTAGTAGTCGAGGCGACATGTGAAGGCAAATCGGGAGCGCAAGGGAGCAGTGAGCATCCCCATGCGTGTTGTTGCGCCAACTAACGTAAAGCGGTTGAGTTTCACCTCAACTGCGCGCGCCTGTGGGCCATTATCTAACAGCAAGTCGAGTTTAAAATCCTCCATTGAGGGGTAGAGGTACTCTTCTATCGAGCGATTGAGGCGGTGGATTTCATCGATAAAGAGAACGCCTCCCTCTTCGAGGTTGGTTAAGATCCCAGCGAGATCGGCCGGCTTTTCAATAGACGGGCCCGATGTTGCAATGAGTGTCGATCCCGTTTCTTTAGCAATAATGCTGGCAAGGGTCGTTTTTCCAAGCCCTGGTGGGCCGTGAAAGAGAATATGTCCTGGCGGCTCTTGGCGTTGTTTTGCAGCGCCGACAAAAACGTCGAGATTGTCGATCACTTTTTTCTGACCGATAAATTCACCGAATGCTTGAGGCCTAAGCTGAAGCTCGAGGGTTTGGTCTTTTTGCGTCCAAGAAGATTGAATTAGGGGCTTGTCCATGTGAGCTTGGATCCTTTTTTACTTTGGGTTATACTTCCTATCGATAAAAAATGCTAGCAAGAAAAGGATTTCGAGCACTATATCTTATATCTACTTGTTAGGTATATACCCGAGCCGATTCAAAATGCAAAAAGGTCGGTGATTTGGCGCGGCTATTTTGATCGACTTTTTCCCTGGGTTCTTATCCGGCAGGTGGATAAAACCCAGGGAAAAATCGGTCAAAAGGGTCCGCCAAATTCAGCGA
>JBCCHO010000189.1:0-4564 GCA_039028715.1 Chlamydiota bacterium
AGCCTTCCTGTTGATTGAAGACTACTTTGTGGGTTAGACTTTTTGTCTCCTGGAATGGTGGAATTGATGTCATTTTTTTTCTTCTCTTCAGTGAGCCAGTTAATCGCGGCTTGGATTGTTTTTGGGTCTGCTGATTGTTGTTTAAATTTTTGGTGCTGCTTGGCCGTAATGGTTTGATGCACCTGATCAGAATGAATGATTTGCGGGTAGACGAAAATCATGATATTGCGCTTGAGATCTTCCCTATCTGTTTTGCTAAAAGCAGCTCCAATAACCGGCAGGCCGCCCAAGCAGGGAATTCCCGATTTCGCTTTCATTTTTTGGTTGCGCATCATTCCACTTAAGACGACAAAGCTGCGGTCGGGAACGTGCACTTGGGTATCCATATCTGTTTTGGATGTAGTGATTCCCGATGTGTTTGCCTGACTTTGTGGCATGCCAATGACACTAGTGATGTTTTGTTCAATTTTAAGGGTGATGATATCCTCTTCGCCAATTAAAGGGGTGATGTCGAGTTTGACACCGACATCGCGATATTCGATATTTGCCGTTTTCTGCGAGCCGCCTGATGTTGGATTAATTTCAATACTCGAGCCAAAGAAGGGAATGTTTTCACCGGAAAAAATCGCCGATGTTTTGTTGTCTTGGGCAATGACTTTTTCATTGAGAATAATCGTGCTATCGCCGTCTGTTTGCAGTGCGGAAACAAGGGTGGCCAGTGAAAAATATGACTTACCTTTGTGTAGGATAATATCCCCGATCGTCCCTAAGCTAAATCCGTTACCTAATGGAACGTTTGCTCCAGAAAGTCCATTCGGCCCACCTTGGTTGACATTTGCAGTGCGATCGCCAATTTTTTGTAAAGCGCTGGCAAGAGGGGCTATTTTTCCGTTGGACGATGCGGGGAAATTTCCTATTCCATACCTAAATTTTTCGCGGTATTGGCCTGCTGAACCCCACTGCAAGCCAAACTCTAGACTGTTTTTTAGCTCAGTTTCAATGACGAGAACCTCGATGAAAACCTGTTTTTTTGGTTTATCGAGCGCTTGAATGAGCTGAGTTAATTCTTGAATACCATCTGCTCTCCCAGAGTAAAGGAGCGAGTTTGTCGCTTCTATCCACTGCATAGAGCTGATTGAGCTTAAAAGGTTAGTTGATAGCTGATCTGTTTGTTGAAGACCTCCGGCCATTTGCCGGATAGCTGAGCGAATTTCTTCTCCTTGGTGGTATTGTAGTTTGTAAACCTGGAATTGGTTTTTTTTCTTTTGTTCCAAGTTAAAAGTGGGGGGGAGAAGATCGACAGCTGTAGGTAGCGGATAATTGGAAAATTCTTCTGCCATGGCAATCGGGCCAGAGTCAATTGACAACTCTTCTTCTGGGGTTTCGACGTCGAGTGTAGCAATTAATTCGGTTAATTCTGTAATTCCTTGTTCTGTTCCCGAGTAGAGAAGAGAGTTGGTCGATGAAAGATATTGCATCGATTCGATTGAAATAAGGAGTTCTGGAAAAAACTTTTCTGCGTCGCGCATCGCTGCAACCATTTGCTGGATAGCTGTCCGAATTTCCTCTCCCGAACGAAATTGCAGCGAATAGGTATAAAACTTTCCGTCGTAGTTGCGTTTCGGCTTTTTGAGAGGCTTAGTGGCGAGAGCTGGTGTTTTTTTAACTAGAGAAGGAGCTCGCTTTGTGGGTTCGCTCGGTGGCTTTTCTTCTTTTTTAGCGAGATAATAACTGCCGTCATGGCACTTTGCTGTCACCCCTTCTTGCTTGAGGAGCTTTAATGTCATCTCGAGGAGATTTTGAGGAGTGGTTTCTTTTCCTGTGAAGAGGCTGACTTTAAAGTCGACGATTTTTGGGTTATAAATGAAATTCGCTTCTGAAATTTCGCTGACGCAGCGTAGAAAGTCGATCATGCTGACGTCGGTAAAGTTGACCGTGACACTTTCTTCTTGATTTTGAGGAGTCTCGAGATCGAAGTAGAGCGGCTCTGTGATAATAGGAGCAGGAAAGAGAAAAGAAAGAACAACGAGGGCAAAGACAAGTTTGGCAATTTTCGAGATCATTGTCTAATTTTTGGGTAAAAAAATAAATGGAATCAAAATGGTAGCAGAAAAAAGAATAAAAATAGGCTCTTTTTTAGAGAAAAGACAATAGATAGATAGAAATGAGATAAAGATTAGGTTAAGTAGCTAAGTAAAAAATATTTAAGGTTTTTTGTCTTTATAAAAAATTAACCAAACTTAGCCACTTTCTGCCAAGTTAATCCAGCTTGGGGTTCAAAAAATGAAGCACTTTTGAGTAAAAATGGAGCTCTGCTTCGAGCGCTTGTTTGATAGTTTTAGCTTTGCGAAAGCCGTGCCCTTCTTCGGGAAAGAGAAGGTAGTCAGTTGGGATTTTTTTCTTCTTAAGCGCTGCAAACATCTGTTCTGACTGAGTGGGAGGAACAACTTCGTCTTGATCGCCTTGAAAAAAAATGATTGGAGCAGAGAGCTGATCAGTATGGTGGATGGGGGAATGATCGCGATAACGCTGTTTATGCTCTGGATAAGGGGCAATAAGGTGGTCGAGGTAATGAGCTTCAAACTTATGGGTTTCTCGCGCTAATGCTTCGAGGTCGCTGACTCCATAGTAACTCGCTCCCGCTGCGAAAAGTGAGCGAAAAGTCAGCACTGCAAGTGCTGTATAACCGCCAGCGCTTCCCCCTTTGATTATGAGGCGTTTCGGATCGACATCGCCGCGCGTAATCAGATAAAGAGCGGCATTGCTGCAGTCATCGACATCGACTCGCCCCCAGTTCCCTTTGAGGCGCTCTCGATATTCTCTTCCATAGCCAGTACTTCCCCCATAATTGACGTCTAAAAAGGCAAAACCTCGGCTCGTCCAAAATTGAGTCTCTAACTTAAGAGAAGAGGAGGTGCGAGACGAAGGACCGCTATGGCACTTGACAATGAGAGGAGGTTTTTCCTCTTCGGGGCCAGAAAAATCTTTGTTGTGTGGGCGGTAATAGAAGCCAAAGGCTGTTTTTTCTTCTTCGGTAGAAAACTTAATTGTCTCAGGTTTAGAGAGGTAACCTGGATCGAGTGGGATCTTCTTACTTGCGCGTAGAGGTTGCAAAGATTGCGTTGCCACCTCGTAGCTAAAAAGCGTTTGCGGTTGGGTCGGTGAGGCTGCGAGAAAGGCGATGTTTTGCCCACTAGCTTGCAACTGGCTGTAATCAGTAAAGGGAAGCTCGATCGGAGTTAATGTAGATCTATTTGGGTCGATAATCGCGAGCGTATCGATGCCCAATTGAGTATAGAAACAGGCAATCGCGCCATTTTCGAGGAAACCGTAGCGCGACAAACCGAAAATCCATTGTGGATCACCGAACTCTGCTTCCATCGGGTAACAGGGGGTAATTGCGGTTCCCTGTTCGCAATAAAGATTCCACCAACCTGTCCGGTCGGAGACAAAGTAGAGAGTGCCATCTGGTGACCACAGGGGCTGAAAGATCGATTCGCTAATGCCGCCCGCTCGATGCTCGGTTCGAAAAGGCTTCCCTTCGGAATCGAGTTGAGCGAGCCAAAGCTCTGTTCCGTCCCACGGCATGTTAGGGTGATTCCAAGCGAGAAAAGCAAGTCGACTACCATCTGGATGAAGGGCAATTGAAGCGTAAAAATCGTGTCCCTCACACACGGTTTCGCAACCGCGGTTTCCTGTAGGATCCATTTTTACGATCCGATTGATCACTTCACCTTGCGGTGTGTGCTCTTCTTCAATTGCGTAGATAAAATTTCGCGTGAAATCAAACACCGGTTCAGCGTAGCGGCAAGACTCGTTACAATTTAAAGCAGTGCATGTTCCATCTGCTGAAAGCGAGTACAAGTGGTTGTCCTTAGAGTGGGAAAAAAAAAGAGCATCGGGAGTTGCAAGAAACGCGGCGCCGCCATATTCGTGAACACGCGAGCGCGCACTGTAAGGAGTGGGCAAAAGAGCGCGAGCTGCTTGTTGTTCCCACGTCATGATGACAGACCGTCCCTGCTCATCGGGGCGCGCTTCAGTCCAGTAAATTTGTCCATGGCTGATTTTGACATCGCCAAAGCGGAGCGCTTTTTCAACGATAAGCGAAGCCGTGATGGGCGATGTCCAAGAGCCGTAGGGCCGAGTTGTTGTCATGTGCTAAAAACCCAAGTTGTGTCTCATGGTAGAGGTTCCTGCGCAAAATTTCATTTCGAGGGAAATTTGCGCAGGAGTCTCGATAGTTCAGGCAAAAAACAGGATTTTAAGATGAATCATCATAAGACACAACTTGGGTTTAAAAAAACCTCATGACTCCTTTGCACGTTCTGCAAGAGGTTTTTCACGTGAGCTTGGGTTTAACCCGTATTTCTCACCAGCCTCTGGGAAAGCTTGGAACATCTGTGTTTCCGAATATTCCAAGTAACTTTCTTGGAAATGTTGATGAATATTCCCTGCGAGAGTCACTTGAAATCTCGAAAAAACAGATGTTCCAAGCTTTCCCAGAGGCTGGTGAGAAATACGGGTTAAACCCAAGCTCACGTGAAAATCCTCTTGCAGAACGTGC
>JBCCHO010000190.1:0-4535 GCA_039028715.1 Chlamydiota bacterium
AAGTTGAGCAAGATGTTTTTCGAGATTTCAAGGAGATCTTGCAGGGAATGGTTGTAACCATTTCCAAAAGAGCTCCTTGGAATCTCGGAAAACAGATGCTCCAAATTTTTCCAGAGCCTTGTGAGAAATGCGGGTTAGAAAGGGTCGCAAACCTCTTGATTCCCATGTCGATTCCTAACATAGAATTCGAGGGGTGTAACGGAATTTCTTTTTCATATTCTGTCTGAATCGATATGTACCAGTATTTCCCTTTCCGAGAGAGGGTGATGTTTTTTGGTTCCCCTTTGATTGAGCGACTTTTCCTATAGCTGATCCATCCAATCTTGGGAAGGAAAACTCGTCTATTTCTCTCGTCAAGCTTGAATCCTTGTGGATAGCGAAGGGTGTCAGACATTCCTTTCCGTTTGAATTTTGGAATACGCTTCAATGGTTGTTTTTTGTCGAAAGCATCTTTAAATGCTTTTTCCAAATCGCGAAGTTTTTGTTGCAGAGCTTGTGATGGAGGTTCTTTCAAAAATCCATACTCCTCCGACTTCTTCCACAAAGTGAGCCAAAAGCTCATCTCTGGATACCAAAGAAGATTTTGCTTGTTTTCCAAGCGAGCAAGATTCAGAGCAAGTACTTTGTTCCATAGAAAACGGCCCGCTCCTACATAGTTTGCAAGCCGTGGCTTTACGTCAACGCTCGGCTTCAATCTAAACAAAAATCCCTTACGTAATAGCTTCTTCATGACTACGATTATAGCAAATTTTTGACTACGGTAGCAAGAAATTGTGAGCGTTACATCCCACACCTGAAGGAATGGGTTTTACGCTCTACTTTTGATAAGTCATTGAAATTATTAATGTAACAAACGAAACCGCTACAAAATGCACGAATGAGCCCGCTGGTCCAACTAGCAATCCTGCTTAACTTTCCCGGGGAACTTCCGCTCAAATAGGGGGCGAATTTAGTTATTCCCAATAAAGTTTGCTCAGTCAAATAGATCAGGAAAAATCCATAGAATTTGATGGTTCTGGTTCGAAACCGAGGTGATAACGGGTCATTTGAACCCACTTAAGTGCATCAAAAGGAGCACTCTCTCACCCAACTGATTGACTATACACCCGGTAGAGTTGCTCAGATAAACTTTCTGTTTTTTTACCTGTCTAAGGAGGCTCCCCGCAAAAATCGCTTTCAAAGGGAAATTTGATCATTTTACCGCCAACCCAGATCGAAACCAAATTGCCTATCCTTAACCATCTTCATCCTTCACTTTGCTGCTCAAACGGTCTCGACGGTCCATAATCCATTTTCTTTAATGCTCTTGGAAACTTGTGGGCAAGTCCACCAATAGCTGTTGTGCGCTTCCCCTTCTATTTCAATATAATGGTTATTTCTTCTGTTATCTTCTTTTGTGAACATAACTTTCATTTTCTCTTGGTCTTCTTTTGGAACTGTCATATCGCCACCCTTTCCCCTAATATTGGGGATTCCAATTGTATAGAAATGCTTTCCTTTATTTTTAAGCAAACTTTTCGTCGCATCATACGGTGGAGGAAAAAGTCTGGCAAAGAGTTTGACGAAGAATTTTGCCCACCAAAGATCCGCTCTTTTTAACCAGGTGATTTTTGGTTTCACAGCTCGTGCCCAGGAGGTCTCTGCCTGGTTTAATATAATGTTGTAGAAGTTGACAGAAGTTTGATCAAGCCAAATATTAGCCTTTTTGAATAGTTCTGCTGCTTTTAGGCTAATTACGCCGCCAGCGCAAACACCTTTAAAGCAAATGCTTTGTTCCTTAAATTTTTGTTTCTCAATCAAAAATTGACCGATTATTTTAAAAGTTTCTTGAAAGCTCGCCGCACTACTTCTCCCTTGGCTTTTTCCCTTACCAGCATAATCATAGGTCAATACATTGATGCCGCGCATCAAAAAGGCCAGTATTTCTTGACTGCATTGCTCACTATGCATTGTCCCGGTTTGGTGTTGTGATATGACAACAACAGCTTTGTTTTTATTGCCCAATTCAGCAGCATGCTTGTTGTCTTTAAGACAACCGGTCATATTGCGATAGTCCTTTTCAGGATAGTTATTTTTTTTTCCAAGGTTTTGTACATAGGTTTTTAAGTCATCGTCTAGTTCACTATCTACGAGGATGTCCACCATGCTAGATCTCCACTTTCTGGCATTCGAACTATTTTTATTTTGAATAAGCTGATAGGTTTTGGGACAAATAGGATCTGCAAAGAAAAGAGTTTTATCTTTTTCTTGAATGGAATGGGTTCGTGAGCATAGGACGGAACGGATAAATTCCCTGTGTGCTTCGCTAGTAATCGCATCTTTTTGTGCGCAGTTTTTTTCAAGGGGTTTCTCGTCAAGTTGGTCCTTTTTTACAAGGATGACGTCACAGGGTTGAGTCTTATTACCGCCGGCTTTCTTATATACACTTACACTTTGGAGCGTTTTAGCATCTAAGATCGTATAATCAAAACAATCGGCAAAGGAAGTGATATCGGAAAAAAACTTTTCGAAAACTTGGCTGGGAATATGCGTTGCTTCGATCGGCTTTTTCGATGAATTTTTAAGCTCGATTGCTGTTATTTTGCGGAGCGCTTTTTCTACAGGATTAAACAAAGAAACCGCTGGATAGCGCTCGATTCTAAACAGTGGTTTAAGGGCAGTTTTTGTCTTTTCGGTCTGCTCTTTGTTATCGTTGCCCTTTTTTATCACAAGTCGTCTATTCTGTGCGTTCTTATAGGCATCGCTGTTCTTTACAAAAGTGATGTGAGAGGGTCGATTATCTCTCGCAGAGACAGTATTGCTAGTTATGGGTTTAAGAGTATCTTTGTTGAGCGCTGTGTATCCAACAGATTCAATCTCTTTTATCAAAGTGGGTTGGTTATTAAGTACTGCAATAGGAATGGTAAACCCCTTGCCTATAGGAATGTCCGCATTAGATTTCTCGTCACGGGCTACAACTGTTACTGCTTCGATCTGGTTTAAATCTTTTGTATTATAATTGTTAAAGCAAGCGACATATCCAGTGCGGCCTTCGGCAAAACACATGGAAAAAGCTGGGTTAAATATATCATCTGTTGTTATCTGTTCTTTAGAGAAGAAAGGCCAATCCAAGTCTTTAAAGTAGCGATGCCAATCATTGGCATCTTTTTTTTCTATAATGACCACGTCAGTTTTTATTGGCTCACTATTGATTTCATCAATAATATAACACATGACATAGTTGTCAGGAGTAAATATTTTGAGTAAGTTAGCGCGATCGCGCACGCTTTCTTTGTTATATGGAACTTTTATTCCACGTATTGCTCCATAGGGAGTTGTTATTTTTACTGGTTCGGCGGACTGAAGGAGAGGATTTTTGAGGTTGACATCGTATTGCTTTATTTCTCCACCTATGTTAGCTAAAGAAGTTTGAAAGTGTTTTGCCTTGAAGTAGCAGCTATGAATGTTATCGCCTGTTTCCGTATGGAGTAGAATCGACTCTGCACCGATACTCCTATATCGCTCAATGCTAGTTTCCAGTCGGCGCTGATTCCATTTTTTTATAGGTGAAAAAAGAATAGTGGCTTGGTTCAAAAGTCCAGAAAAGTACCCTTTGGTCAGGGGAAGAGCTGTTTTTCTTCCATATTCTACATCTACCCAGCTGTAGTTGGATGGCCTTTCTGTATCGAGAAAAGAAGGCTTAGTGATTCTGAGAATGAGCGGTGAAACGAGTCCCAACGTAGAAATCTCAAATAAAACCCGCGCTGCAAACTTCGCTACCCGCCCAATCGTAGAGAAATAAGAGGGCTTAGCAGCTTGCTGGGAGTTTTCGTGGACTCGAGGATTGGATGGTGGATGGTTAATCGAAGTTACCGACATGGTTTTCCTTTTTTATATATTTATTATATTAACACCGCTTGCATTTATTTTCAAAAATTTTTAATCAAAAATTTTTTATTATATAGATCGTATTTAAAAGTAACTTTTTGTCATCTGATAATCAGTTACGGTAGTGTACCACTCTTTCTGTAAATAGGATACTTGATAGTATAAATTAATTAAGTATTGAATAAAAAGTTTGAGATCAAAATTATCTTAATGTCAAAAAAATAAGGATAAAATAATGATCTCAAACAAAACAAATAAATATTTAATTAACGAAGTGCTAGAAGACTTCGCTAGGAATGGAATCAAAGAGCTCAGGGAATCCCTTGAGAGGATGTTTAATGAGCTGATGATTTCTGAGAGAGAGGAAGCTGTAGGAGCAGCCCCCTATGAAAGAACTCTCGATAGAAAAGGATATTGTAACGGATTTAAAGATAAAAAGCTGCTGACAAGAACAGGCGAGCTAAGGCTCAAAGTTCCCCAAGTTAGAGGAGCAGATTTTTATCCAAGCTGCTTAGAAAAAGGAGAAAGAGTCGAACAGGCAATAAAACTCACACTTGCAGAGGCTTACCTTCAGGGAGTATCAACAAGAAAAATGAAAGCCTTAACAGAAGAGCTTTGCGGACGTGAAATTTCTTCAACTCAAGTCTCTCGTTTAGCTAAGGTTTTAG
>JBCCHO010000191.1:0-4515 GCA_039028715.1 Chlamydiota bacterium
AGTAGCCTGGACACGGGCCAAAGTTGTCCAGATGCTTGTCTGACAAGCAGCCAGCCTCTTGTGGGTTTTGCGTAAGCAATAGGTCATTGTCAGTCATCAGTCTGGAAGCCCACCTCTTTTAAGGGGTTTGGGAGTGTCACTCTAAGAAGTTGTATACAAATTTTTTACAGCGCAGCCACCGCCCTACACTCCTCCTAATCATGTCTGTGTTAAATTGGTGCTGATAAAATCTATCTAGATGGGAGTATTCAACTAGAATTGGCTTGGATATAAGCCCTGTGAGTGCGACCTATGGATATTTATTTGAATTTTTCTTTTTCCCATGCTTGAAACGGAAAAAATTGAAAATCCCTTTAAATATCCATAGGTCGCACTCACAGGTAATAAGGCTGCCTATTTTTACAAAATTAGATAACATATGAGCAAACAACATCAATCTATTCTTATCCTTTATTACAAACCCAACTGCCCTTTTTCACAAAAGGTTTTACAGTTTCTTAAAGAAACCAATCAGGCTATTCCGCTTAAAAACATTGCAGAAGACCTCTCTGCAAAGGAAGAGCTCACCCACTTGGGAGGAAAAGCGCAAACGCCTTGTCTTTTTATTGATGGTTCTCCTTTATACGAATCTCAAGCCATCATCGACTATTTACAAACTCATCTCATTGACTAGGAGCGAGCTTGGAAGCACCATTTAAGCCAAAACGGGTCATTTCGGTTTTTGTGCTTGCTATGTTCAACGTATCGATCATGGTCAGCCTGCGCAATCTACCCTTGGTCGCTGAGTTTGGCTATCAGTCAGTTTTTCTCTTCCTGGTCGTTGCTATTTGCTTTTTTCTACCTGTAGCCCTTGTTGCAGCTGAGCTCGCCACAGGTTGGACGCAGTCAGGCGGAATTTACATTTGGGTTCGCGAAGCTTTTGGCGAACGGTGGGGATTCTTTGCTGTCTGGGTTCAATGGGCCCATAACATCACTTGGTACTCAGCTATCCTCTTTTTTGTCGCAAGTACACTTGCCTATATCTTTTCTCCTTCATTGGCGATGAACAAAGCCTTCGTCGAGATTGTCACTTTGGTCCTTTTTTGGACAATCACATTTCTCAACTACCGAGGGCTGAAGATATCGAGTCTTTTGAGCACAATTGGAGCCTTGGGTGGGACAATACTCCCTGGATTACTCATTATTTTGCTCGGAATTTTATGGATAGCAAGGGGTGATCTCATCCAACTTCCCTTTACCGTTAAAAATTTTTTACCCGATTTTTCCAGTTTTGATCAACTCGTCTTTATCGGCGGGCTCTTTCTGGCCTTTTCCGGTTCTGAAGTCTCAGCTAGCTATGCCAGTGAAGTCAAAAGTCCACAGAAAAACTACCCGCGCGCTATTCTTATTGCCGCTGCGGTCACATTGTTTTTCTCTATCTTCGGCTCTCTTTCTATTTTGGTCGTGGTTCCCCAGGGTAAAATTAGCCTAGTCGAAGGCGTATTGCAGACTCTTTACACCTATTTATCCCAGTTTAAGATAGGCTGGACTCTTCCCATCATCGCTTTTTTGCTGATCGGCGGAGCTCTGGCCGAGGTCAACTCATGGGTGATCGGCCTTGTCAAAGCGCTTCATCGCTCAGCTATCAACGGCAACTTACCGCCGATTTTTCACAACCTCAACCGCCGCGGCATTCCTACCCATCTTCTGATCCTACAAGGAGTTATTGTCACAATCACTTCATTGGTGATTCTTTTTATGCCGAGCATCAGTACAGCTTATTGGATTCTTAGTGCGATCTCAGCTCAAGTTTATCTCGTTATGTATGCGATCATGTTTCTCGCAGCGATTCGGCTTCGCTACACTCATCCTCATATCAAACGCCATTACCGAATTCCCTATTCCAACAAAGGAATATGGCTTATCGCCTCTTTGGGCCTTTTATCAGCAATTTTTGCGATTTTTGTCGCATTTATTCCGCCCTCGCAAATTCCGACTGGCAATATTTATATCTATGAATCGCTCCTTATTGGAGGATTTATCATCTCTCTTATCATCCCCCTAGTTATTTCCCGCTTCCGCAAACCCAGCTGGAAAACAAACCATGACGTTTCCACAAAACATGAGTAGAAAAAAAGAATTGATTATGAGGCTATCCCACTCAAAAAATTGTTGAGTGGGATAGCCTCATGGCTCTTTTTCAACTAGCAATACGGGATCTCGTTGAAAAGCCGCTGAAAAGAAAGTAAAAATAACCGATAATGGCTGCGAACGCGTATCATTGGGTTTAATCGATATGAATCTCCCACTTGCTGAGCAACTTAGGCCTTCTTCTTTTGCCGAGATTGTCGGTCAAGACCACTTGGTCGGCGCCGATGGCCTCCTTACCAAGCTAGTAAAAAAAAAGCGCCCAATTTCTATTTTGCTTTATGGCCCCCCAGGCTCTGGAAAAACTACTATTGCCCGCCTTTATGCCAGCTCTTTTGACCTCCCCTTAGCCACAACTTGCGCTATGGCTGGCATTGCTCCACTTAAAAAAGTCATTCAAAGCGCACTAGATCACCCGCTGATTCAACGAAAACCGCTTCTTTTTATCGATGAAATCCATCGCTTAAATAAAGCGCAGCAAGACTTTTTTCTTCCTTATATTGAAGCTGGCACCATCACTTTGATCGGGGCAACAACTGAAAACCCGTCATTTAGCTTAAATAATGCTCTTCTATCGCGGCTAAGAGTTCTTACTTTATCGCCGCTTAACCAAACAGCTCTCGACGACCTCACTTGTCGTTTTGCAGACCACGCTCCTCATTTATCGCTAACGGATGAGGCAAAACAAGCTTTAATCTCGCTTGCTAACGGCGACGGCCGCCATCTCATCAATATGTTGGAAAATGTAGCGACATTAGCTGAAGGGGTGGTCGACCTCGAATCCCTTTATCCTTTAATCCAAAAAAAGCCCTCTCTCCACGATCGCGATGGCGATCAACACTACAACCTAATTTCAGCGCTGCATAAAGCTGTTCGTGGCTCCGATCCCGATGCCGCCCTGTACTACTTAGCTCGCCTTGTCGAAGGTGGCGAAGACCCCCACTACTTGGGGCGGCGATTACTGCGCATGGCTGTTGAAGATATCGGCCTCGCCGATCCTCAAGCCACCTCAATTGCGCTTACTGCTTGGCAAGCTTTTGAGCGCTTAGGCTCACCTGAAGGAGAACTCGCTTTAGCTGAAGTTGCGCTCTACCTTGCCTTAGCACCAAAAAGCAATGCCTGTTATTCTGGCTTTAAACAAGCGCAAAAACTCGCAGCACAGACGTCTCATCTCAGCCCGCCTAAGCATATTCTCAATGCTCCAACGCGTTGGATGAAGCAAGAAGGATATGGCAAGGGGTATTGCTACGATCACGATACCGACAAGGGATTTTCGGGGCAAAATTACTTCCCAGATCAGCTTCCTCGGGCGACACTTTATCAACCCGTCGAACGGGGGTTTGAGCGAGAACTAAAAAAAAGACGGTCTTTTTTTGACCGCTTGCGATCTAGGCTCATGAGTCGACCCTGAAAAACTAAGAATGCCGTTCATTATTGGATCATTAATTCTCATTTCGGCGGGTTAAAATCATCGAGTAACCAGGGTGGTTACCCACCCCCACCCCAGTTCTCACAGAACCGTACAAGTGCTGTTCACATACAGCTCCTCAGGACTTTAGCCCAAGTTCACCCTTTAGTACCACAGAAGACGCGGGCTTGGGTTTTAAAATTGACTTCCGGCGAAGTGAAACCCGAGTGAGGGTTTTACGAGGAAAAAAGAAGTTTTTCACATAACTTGGGTTTTTAGAGCGCAACAGATGATTTCCCCCTTGCGCGAGGAGTTTTTCAGGATCGACTCACTAACGATCAGCTGGGGAGCGACGCTCTCAAGCCTCAGATAGGAAAAAACCAGAAAATTGATCTGAACTATCATCAGACGCGGGCTTGGGTTAAAAGGCAATGGCACGAAACAGGGCGCACTCACAGGTAGTTGGTCACTTGCAGTGACAAGTCGGGATCAAGCCAATCTTTCTCATTTTTTTGTGAACTTAAAAGCAATAAACTGCGCAATGAAAAGTCCTTAGGGCGTCGACGCAGCATATGGGCCTTCGGTCGAGCACACGGCGATTTTGACAGAAATTGAAAGATCCACCTAATCCTAGCGAGCCTGTTCGTCTCTCTTGTTTTTTCTAAAACTTTCTTTAACATATATAAGGGATGTCTCGTAAAGGAGTCCCCTTGATTAGCGAATGAGTATCGACTTCCTATTTTGCTCGCTGGGAAATTCTTAAATTTAATATTTATTGTTAATGGAATAGATATTGCCATAATTTTTTCTCATTTTAAATTGTCTTCATTATACATTATATTAATTTTGAATTTAATATAAATTCGCAATACAAAAAATTGGATTCCATATTATATCTTAGCACATTAACTCCCGACAGCCTTAATCCTTTGCGTGGCGATGATCGTTTTTGCGGTCATGAATGTGGCAAAATCCCATGC
>JBCCHO010000192.1:0-4494 GCA_039028715.1 Chlamydiota bacterium
AACCGATAAAAATTTAAACCCAAGTTGAGTCATATAATTGCACAGATAAATTTTCACTTTTTTTACCTGCCAGAAGGTTGAATTTACAGCATACTTGAATAAAGTAGGTGAAAATTCAACCTTCTGGCAGGTAAAAAAAGAGAAAATTTATCTGAGCAATTATATGACACAACTTGGGTTTAAATTTTTATCGGTTTTAACTCGTGACCCTTTTAACGGAGATTTTTTTGAGAACGTTGGCTTCTTTAACGCAGTATCATCAAATTCAGCACCTAAAAAATTGCACCTACCTGAAAGCATCCACGGCTTTGCAAAAGTCGTGCTAGGGATTCCATTTTTTAGGTGCTGAATTTGACCGACTAGACGGTTTTTCTTCGAGTTTTATCTACTTATCGGATAAGAATCGGCGAGATTTTCTCATCTTAAATCGTCTTGGTTTGATTATAATTGATTCCAAAATTAATTCCCTTAGCGAAATGTTGCGCCGTTTTTTAAATTTTCAATCAAACCTAACTCAGGCGGGAAAGCCACTTGCCCGCTACCGCCCTCTTACCGATGCCATCGACCACTTTATTTATGAACCCGCTCTAAAAACAACACGCGCGCCTCATATCCGCGATATGATCGACCTTAAAAGGTGGATGGTCATTGTTGTGATTGCGCTCCTTCCCTGCACATTGATGGCTATTTGGAATTCGGGTCTTCAAAAATGGGTTTATGGGAGTTTCGACCCTCAGCTAATGGCCGACTATCTAAGAGCATCAGAGTCTTTTTCGGGGTATTTTGCCTTTGCTACCAAAGAGGGTCGCTACTGGTTGATTTTAAAAGAGGGGTGTTTGACTTTTTTACCGGTACTCTTGATTTCTTATGCCGTCGGCGGGTTTTGGGAAGTTGTCTTTGCCATTGTGCGACGGCACGATATCTCAGAGGGATTTTTAGTAACGGGCATCTTATTTGCCCTGATTCTCCCATCGACCATTCCCTACTGGATGGTCGCTGTCGGTATTTCTGCGGGAGTCATCATTGGGAAAGAAATTTTTGGCGGTACAGGAATGAATATTCTCAATCCAGCTCTCGTCTGTCGCGCTTTCCTCTTTTTTTCCTTTCCGACAAAAATGACGGGAGATGTATGGGTCGGGACTAATCCCACCCTGACTGCGCAGAGTCTACAATCAATAAACGTCGATGGCTACTCTCAAGCAACTCCCCTTAATTTGTTTAATATTTCTTCGGAAATCAAACGCATTCACATTGATACTCTCGCGTTAGCCTTTCAAAAAAATGTCCCTACATTACCGACGATTCAAAAACGTTTTACCCAATGGCAAAGGCCCCAACAGGTCACAACCTCACTAGGGAATTTATCGAGTAAAGAGCGCAAAGCTTTTGTCACTGACCCTATAGCAGCTGGAGGCCTTGGCCTTCCATCTGACCTTTACCTCAACGCCCTGCGGTTCACTCAGCTACGCGAAAGTAGCGGCCTACTGACTAACAGCAACTTTTTTTTTGGCAACCGGATTGGCTCGCTAGGAGAAACCTCGATTTTGGGGGCGCTGATTGGAGCTTTGGTGCTCTTAGTCACTGGGATTGGCTCTTGGCGCATCATGCTTGCAGTCGCTATTGGAAGCTTCCTCTGTGCAACGCTATTTCAGCTTTACGGCTCAATGGGACCTTATAGTGGAGCTTTCCAGCCGGCAAAATACGCCTTCCCGGCTTACAAGCATTTTTTCATGGGGAGTTTAGTCTTTGGCTTGATCTTTATGGCAACAGAGCCCGTTTCTTCCCCGGGAATGCAAAAAGCCAGGTGGGTTTATGGCTTTCTCATCGGGATTGTTGTGATCGTCATCCGCGTTCTTAACCCCGCTTTCCCCGAAGGAGTGATGCTCGCTATTTTATTCGGCAACGTCTTTACGCCATTACTCGACCACTTTGCCGTCCAACTTTTACGCAAACGCCGCCATGCCAGAAGAAAAGCGCTCATTCAGTCATAACTATATCCTGATCTTCGTGACAGTACTCTGTATTTGTTGCGCCCTTATCCTCGCATTGCTCGCACAACTTCTCAAAAATCCCCAACGCGAAGCAAAAGAGCTCTATCAAAGCAAGCAGCTACTCCTCGCAGCAAAAATCCTCTCTTACGACGGCCACTTTCTAATTCCAGATCGCGACGGAAAATGGACAGCTGCACGCTACGACCAAAATCAAAAAATTCTCGTTGCTGAATCATCGCCCTCACCGCCACCCGCCCATGACCGCGAAATCCTAGCAGTTTTTCAAAACCGGATTTTGACTCGCCTTGTTGACACCCATGGAACTCTCTACACATTTGCCGAGCTGGACATCGATTTCGATGATTACCTAGAAAAAAACGCTAAACTTGGATACGCCGATCTCAACTACAAGCTGATTTATCTCGTATTGCCTAACCTTCCTCCGGCCACCCTTTCCGCTTATTCTCCTCCCTATGGTTATGTCATCCCCATCAATGGGTATGGACTTTGGGACGCGATTTATGGTTATTTAGGCTTAGCGGCCAATGGCGATACTGTACTTGGTATCACTTGGTATGACCAGAAAGAAACGCCAGGCCTCGGCGGTGAAATTGGTTTGCCCGAGTGGCAACAACAGTTTCAGGGAAAAATGATTTTTGAGCAAAGCAATACCACAGCAATCGATCCAGCACGCGCGCCGATTGCGCTTCAAGTCGTACGCGGTACTGTTCAGGAAGCGGGGCTTTCTCCTGCTCAAGAGCGCAGCGCTGTCGATGGCATTGCAGGCGCTACGTTCACGGTCACAGGAGTCAACAACGCACTCAAGTCCTCTCTTGAGCCGTATCGCCCTTTTCTCGTTCGCGCATATGAGGAGAACTCGAATGGCTAAACGACCACCGCTATGGCATGTTTTCAACGACCAAGTCTGGAAAAACAATCAGATTTTGGTCGCTATTCTCGGCATCTGCTCTGCTCTTGCTGTGACGATCAAAGTGACCGTCGCATTAACGATGGGCGCAGCTGTGATTTTCGTCACAGCCTTTTCATCACTATTTGTCTCACTCATCCGCAAGATCACACCGCCCAATGTCCGGATGATTGCCGAGCTCGCAATCATTTCACTATTTGTCATCATTGTCGATCAATTTCTCAAAGCTTATTTTTATCAAATGTCGCTAACCCTATCGGTCTTTGTCGGGCTGATCATCACGAACTGCCTCGTCATGGGTCGCGCCGAAAGCATGGCCAACCAATCGCCCCCGCTTCCCGCTTTTCTCGATGGAATCGGCGCTGCAGCTGGGTACACTTTCGTCCTACTTATCGTCGGCGTTATCCGCGAGTTTTTTGGCTTTGGCTCGCTTCTTGGCTACCCAATCATTCCCGCATCGTGGTACGCCTCAGCCGAGCACCCTGATGCCTATATCAACTCTAACTTAATGGCGCTTGCTCCATCTGCTTTTTTTATTATCGGCGGTATGATTTGGGTACGCAATCTCATCGTCAAAGAAGAGGAACTGTGATGTCTTGGATGGGTGATTATACCATTGTGAACCTAATTGGCCTGGCTATCCAATCGATTTTCATCCAAAATATTTTACTCTTTAACTTTCTCGGCATGTGCTCTTATCTCGCCTGTTCCAACCGATTAACGACAGCCAACGGACTTGGCCTTGCTGTTTTTGTCGTGATGACTTTTTCCGGCATGCTCAACTACCTCGTTCACACTTTCATCACCGGCGATGGCGCCCTAAGCTGGCTGAGTCACATTGGCGTCAATGCGAGCCAAATTAACCTCAATTTCCTTGAGTTTTTGATCTATATCTCAGTGATTGCCGCTTTTGTCCAAGTCCTCGAAATGATTATCGATAAATTTGCGCCAGCTCTTTATCGCGCACTTGGGATGTATTTGCCGCTGATTACAGTAAATTGCGCGATTTTGGGCGCCTCTCTATTTGCAACTGTGCGCCAATTTCCCTTCATCCCCAACCTCATCTACGTCTCTGCGGCTGGAATCGGTTGGTGGCTCGCCATTATTCTCATCGCTGCTATCCGCGAGAAGCTCGTCTACTCCAACATTCCGCGCGGTTTAAAAGGAATGGGCATGACGTTTGTTCTCACGGGGCTCATTGCCCTTGCCTTCATGGGTTTTACCGGAATTACCCTTGATAAAATCGACACGGCAACTGTCGATCTTCTCCCACTCACAAACAAAGCATCGGTGAAGACTCCTATTGATACTCCCCCCGCAAACATTGAACCTATCCGTAAATGAAAATGTTTTTGGGTTTTACTAGGTTTCTAGCAAATTTTTGGAAGCTGATTTGTACACATTGTCCATGAGACAAGGGTAACAAATCAGCTTCCAGAAAGATGCAGAAAGAGTGAAAAGCAAGAAGATTTTCATTTACGGATAGGTTCTTCGGTTTAAACCCAGACTGTTTCTGAAAATTTGCAGGGAAGCTCCGAAGAGCTTTTCAAAAATTTTTCAGAAGCAATATAACAC
>JBCCHO010000193.1:0-4480 GCA_039028715.1 Chlamydiota bacterium
AGTGAAATTCGCGCTTTTGTCCTTGAGAACTACTTTTGGTAAATTGCCTATCCTTAGCAGGATATGTCAATTTACCAAAAGTAGTTCTCAAGTCAAAATCATCAAATTTCCCTTCGAAAGCGATTTTTGCGTAGGAGCCTCAAGAAAGCATCTTAAACGAAGAATCTCACGATGTTTAAGGGGAGTTTACCGATTGGAAAAAACAGCTTCTTTAAAATCAACCTCTTTGAGCCGAGACACAGCCACTTTATTAAGGTGAGATTTCTGTAGCCACACTCCTTCGGGAAAATAAAGCGGAATCAGCGCCATCTCCTCTAATAAAATCACTTCGGCTTGTTTGATGAGATCTTGTCTTTTCTCATCATTCCCCTCGATGGAAGCGAGGGTAAGCAACCGGCGATATTCTGGACAGTCCCAATTGGGTAAATTGATTTTCGCCTCTTTGTCGAGAAAAAACGATAGCACATAGATGGGATCTTTTACCTTCGAGCACCAAGCACAATCACCGATCGCATAGTCGCCGGCAAATAGAGCCGCCATATGAGCTGCATAGTCGCGCGGCTTGAGTTGGATGCGGATCCCAAGTGTTTTTTCCCACTGCTGCTGGATAGCGGCCATAATCTTTGCCGTTTGGGGCAAATTGCGATGGCTAATGGTGAGGACTGGAAAATTCTCATGAGTCAGTTTCAGCTCTTGTAATGCTGCGGCAAAAAGGCGTTTTGCTTGGCTGTGATTTTCTTTTACAAGAGTTTCGCTGGAGAGCTTTAAGCAGCCCGACAGAAAACCGGTAGCTGGAGTAGCGCCGACTCTTAGCACATGGTCGATGATTTCCTGCCGATTAAGAGCAAGGCTTAAGGCTTGTCTTAGTTTTTTGTTGCCAAATGGATGAGCATCGATGTTGATCATCAGACAAGCAACAGAAGAGGTTTCTTTTTTCTTAAAGTTGCGCCCTTGTAAACTATCCGGATCGGTAAAGTCACTTAAGGGAGCTCCTATATAATCGAGCTTTCCCTGATCGTAAAGATCAAGCTGGGTTGCTGGATCGGGAATGATCTGGATTTCGATGGCATCTAAATGAACGTTTTGCGCGTCCCAATAGGCGCTATTTTTTTCAAGCGCAATCGAGTAATTGGGCTTCCATTTTTTGAGGAGAAAAGGGCCGTTGCTGATCGGATTTTTTGGCGCATCGCTGGGGTGAACGGGAAGGTAGGAAGACGAAGCGACAAAAGAGGGAAAGTGGGGATTGGGGTGTTCTAATTCGACGATTAAAATTGAGTCATCTTTGACGTAAATCCCGACATCATCTATGGAAACCTTTCTCTCTGAGCACTTTTTCCCGTTTTTGATCAGGTGAAAGTCACAGGCGAGCGGTAATCCCGATTTGGGATCGAGCATCTTTTTCCAGCTGGATGCAAAATCTTTTGCCGTGACGGGATCGCCGTTAGACCAAAAGGTTTTTTTAAGGTAAAAGGTGTAGGTTTTTTTATCTTTGGAGACCTCGTAAGACTTAGCAACGGCGGGAACGATTTTTTCCTCGCTGTTTTTGCGCAAGAGTCCGTCGTAGAGCATCTTGGTGAGTTGCATCGAATGGTAGTCGCTCGCGAGATAGGCAGTCGCAGAGCGAAAGTCTTTTTCGGTCGCTACTTTTAAGGTGCGGTTATTTTTGTCCATAAAGCCCCCCATAAATGTTAAAAAGATGATGGAAAATAAAAAGTGTTTCATCGGTCGTCCTCATAGAAAAGAAAAGTGGGAAAAATCTGGCATCGCATTGAAAGATGGCGTAATGGCAGAGATTTTTACGCTCGGCTTTTTGAAAAACCAAAACCGCTCGTAAAAGGTCGGCAGCACACAAGCGCTGCGGATGAGCATTTCTTCTAGCTGCGCCGTTAACGCTCTTCTTTTTTCTCGGTCTGTTTCTCTTACTGCCTTAGCTAACAGTCTTTTGTACTCGGGATCTTCGAATCCGCTTAAATTGATCTTGTCTTTGCTTTTTTTGAAGGCGAGCAGGATCGAAAGCGGGTCACTTGTCGGCGCTCCCCATTCGACCATGGCGAGCTGGAATTTTTTTTCGATCCGCCGCTGGTAAAAGGTGTGCCAAGGGTACGATTCCACAATGCAAGAAAGCCCAAGCACCTGCTGCCACTCGTCTTTGATGCTTTGGGCAATGCTTTTCTTGAGTTTATTTTCCGGCACCATCAGCAAGATCGGCGGAAATTGTCTTTTTGTCAGTCCCAGCTCAAGTGCTGCTGCATCTAAATACGTGCGCGCTGTTGTTGCGTTATAATCGATCAGAAAATCGGCTTTTTTATGATGGGTCATATGAAGCGGCAATGGGGTTAAAGCGCTGCTTTTTTCGCAAGAAAAGAGCTCTTTTAGCTTGTCTCGGTTGAGACTGGCTGCTAACGCCATCCGGAAATGCAAATTATTGAGCGGAAAACAGGCCGTATTGATCGCAAACCAAGAAATTTTGGGTGCAGGACAAGATATGCCGCCGACAGCTGTTTCTTTGACGGCAAATTCTCCTTCCATCCGGTTGGGGATCTCGACAAAATCTAGCTTTCCCTTTTGAAACAGCTCCATCGCCTCTGCTGTTGAAGCTTGGATGATCGAAAGACAGTCGATGGCCACTCTTTTTTTTCCAAAATAGTGGCAATTTTTCTTTAAGCTCAGTAAATCGCCAGGTTTTGACTTTTCGAGACAGAAAGGGCCATTCGAAACAAAATGGGCGCCCTGTTTCTTGAACCAATGACAATCTTTGGCGGCGAGAAAAGACGGAATCGGCAAAAAAAGCGTGTGGGCGAGCCTTTCTAAAAGGTCGGGAGCTGGGTATTCAAGCATAACGACAAGAGTATGGTTATTTTTCGCAACAATACCTACTTCGTCCACTGAGCATGTGCCTGCCTTTGCTAGCTCGGCGTTTTTGATGCAGTAAAACAGCTCGGGGAAATCGACCGAGAACGACGGGTCGAGCGCTGTTTTCCACGCATACTCGAAATCGCGCGCAGTGATTGGGTCCTTGGATGACCAGCAAGATTTGCGCAGCGTAAAAGTGTAGGTCTTCTGGTTGCTAGACAAAGTATAAGACTTGGCAAGAGCGAGCGAGAGCTTTCCCTTTGCATCAAATCGAGTCAGTCCCTCGAAAAGAGATCTCAAGATGAGCGTGGTATTGCGATCGCCACCCCTTCTCGGATCAAGAACAACTTTTCCTTCGACGCTGATGCGCAAGCAAGCTTTCTTTTTTTCTTGTTGCCACTTGTTGCAATAACTGCGCAGCGTTTCTTTAAACACTTCCCGCATCTTAGCGCTCGCATCGGGAAGACAAAAACTCAAGCGGCCATCTCCTATCGCTTGACAAGAAACAGCAACAAGAGACGGAAACGAGCGGTAAACGGCCCTTTTTTTGAAAAAAGTCAGAAAGTCAGGATGACTTTTGAAAGCCGAAACAAAAAGAGCTTCGCCCTCTTCTTTAAACAGATAACGATGGGGCTTATGAAGAGAATCTAAGAAAAATTGGAAGAAAGAGCAAAGGAGCTCTTGTGGCAACAGCGCTTGCTGCTCAGCTGGGTCGATCGAATAGAAAAAGGTTTCGATCTCTTCTGCCGCGATTTTGGGAAAAGCCCGTTTCAAAAAAAGCAGCTTTTCTTCCTTCTTTTCAAATAGCCCCCCATTATAGTCGCGCACCTTTCCGATCTTTTTTTCAATCCAAGCGGCGATTCTTTGCCGCGCAAGCGCAAAGTGAACGGCGCCGTCAGAGCGGATCAGATCAGACGTTTTAGTCAGCGTAATCTGAAAAACGCAAGCTTCTCGATTGCCCACGACCAACTCGCGATCGAGCAGACAAGAAAAAAGCTTGCCAGCTGTTTTTAGCTGATTTTTTAGCCTGGTTTTCGCGCTCTTTTCCCGCGCAATCAGAAGCTTAAAGAAAAGCGCGTTCCTACTTACGCGGTCAAAAAGAAGAATCAGATGGGGACTGGTGGGACAAGACTCAACTTCTTTGAGCAAGACAACGGTATTTTTCATCACATCTTCTTCGAAGCACTTCGCAAATGTGGCCGGGATCAGCGACTCGACTCTTTTTAAGATCGCTGCCGGTAGAGCCCTGTGAAGCAAAGCGAGGTCTTGACTCAAAAACGGATGCCCATCCTCTCGCTGCCACTCCGCATAGAACAGGTGAATCGCATCTTTTTCCTCCCGAAAATGGCAAAAAGACCGGTCGATCGCAGTAGCGAAGGGAAGCTGACTTTGCGCAGCCGAAAAAAGCTGGCTTTCTCCTAGGTGCTCGTATTTTGGCGTTAAAAAAAGAGCCACTGCAGCTCCGATCCTATTCTCACCACCTGCTCTAAACACCCGTACAGCAATGACTTTTCTTTCCAGGGCTTCTTTTAACCCCTTCAGCACTTTACGCCTAACAGCATCGAGCGAAAGAAACATTCGCCTTAAAGCGCGAGCTGAGCGCTCCTCTTGAAAAGCAGCTGCTATG
>JBCCHO010000194.1:0-4415 GCA_039028715.1 Chlamydiota bacterium
GATTGCTCACTATGTTAAAAAGCAAGGGAGAAAAGACGAATACAAAAGGTTACATAGGCAAAAACTAGGAGATCATCCCGATCAGCTAATATTTTGGGAAGACTAGATACCCCGCAGCTTGCTGCGGGGAGGCTTCATTTTTCATCTGTTATAACAACATTTTCTTCTTCAAGAAGAAGGGATAGAAACTTCTTAACTTCAGAATCGTGAAGAAAAATGCCGCTAGGTTTCTGGTGGCAATTTAAAAGCTCCTCGTCTTTCAGTTTAATTGTTGAGTTCTGATTGCTTGAGTTCTTGAGTCTTACTCTTCTTATTTCCGCCCAATTGTCAAGAGGGCGTTGTTTGGGATGACTTGAGCCTTTGTGATGTGTGTAGAATTCAATCAGACGAGTTTTTTCGAGCTCAATATAATGGTGTTTGTGTACAATATACATACGGCCCTGATCGCTGAGAAGCTTTGTACGGCAATCCATAACTTGATTGAAAGTCGACGTGTTTTTAAAGAGATCGTCAAAATCAATCGCCCAAATTGCGTCATATTTTTGTCTATCTGGGGGGGTCTTTTTGAGAGAATAAGTAAAAGAACACCCATGCTCTTGAGCATAATCAGCAAGCAATTGAAACATTTGATGGATGGAAGAATGGTTGTTTGTCTCGGGGGAATAGGATAAATCACAAAGCGTAACTGTAATATCTTTCGGTGGTGTTTTTTGTCGAATGGCTCTAGCAATAGCTATAAATGCTTGTAAACCGCCACCACTCCCGAAAGCAAGAAATTGACAAGATGTTTTTTCAGTGGCAAAATTGGCTAATTTGGTTTCAAATTTCTGGCGGAGGTCAAGACATAGAAAATCGGTGCTTACTTTCAATCGAGAGTGAACCGAGCAGCCACACTCTGAAAAACCGCTCAAAAAGTAAACATTGCTATCATAAAAGTAGAGATTGCCTTGGGGATGATCAAGAATTGTCTCGACCAACAATGTTGCCCACTTTTGTTTAGGGCTGATCTGGTGCATAAATAGCGCTAGCCCAAGGCGGATCCTGTTAGTAGCACTTTTAGTCTTTGTTAGGCTTTTGAGTATGGAATACTGATCTCTCACTGATGTGTTATTGGACGAGCAGTTGTCGAGCTTGCATTGTAATTTGCTTACTTGTATATGGTCATTGGTGCTTGTTTGAACGAAACTCCGAGCGATCTTACTGAGCACTTTACCCGCTAGATATGTTATGGTGATAACCAACACGCCTTTAATCAAAAGGCGAAAGCGCGGTTGATTAAAAGAGGAATAAGCTGATTTTAAATTGATATTGAAATAATTATTAACTGCCATGAGATTTTTTAAAATGTTAATGTTTTTAGATAATGTTAATGTTTTTAGATAATGTTAACACAAATCAGTTTAAATATTCAATAATTAATAAAATTTTTGTACGCGCAACGTGAAAATGAGCAAAAAAGCCTGAAAAATAAAAAAATTATTTATCGGTATATACCCGAGCCGATTCAAAATGCAAAAAGGTCGGTGATTTGGCGGACCCTTTTCGGATCACTTTTTCCTCGATCCTATCAGCCTGCGGATAGTCATCAAGGAAAAAACGCCTGAAAATGCTCGCCCCCAATCGCCAACTTTTTCTCACTTTGACTCGTCTTCAGGATAAACGCCCAAGTTGTGTGGCATAATTACTCATCTAAAATTCTCTTTTTTTCACCTGCCCAAGAGTTGAATGTTCACCTACTTTATTCAAGTATGCTGAAAATTCAACTTTTAGGGAGGGCAAGAATTAGACAGCCAAGTTTGAAAGTATTGGATCTGCGCATCGTTTTTGTTTATATTGGCTGTAACATCAGCTATTATTTTTTCGATTTCATGTAAGTTTTGTTCCGCCGATCTGATTAGGGTTATCTTGAGCTCTTTTTTTAATTTAGTGTTGGTTGTTTTCACTTGGTCAAATGCATTTAGCGCGGTTTTTTTGATACTTTTGATTCTGTCACACATGCGATTTAGAACAAAGCCCTTTTTTTTGCCGTTATTTACGACTTGTTGACCTATTTCTATATATTGGGCAACTTGCTTTACAGCCTTTTGCTGGGCTTTGGGATCGTTCGGAGAGGCTTTAAATTCATTGATGCAAAGTGGGGTCAATTTCCTGCAAGAAGTCCATTTTTCCTTGAGCTTGGTGTAGTACACAGCGCCAAGATCGGCAAATTCTTTGTTTAGGGCCTTTATTTCTGGATCTTCGTTACAGGTTTTTATGAAATCATTAATAATATTAATATATATTGAAGTATCAGCTATTGGGCTAACTGTCATGGTTTTCTCCTTATTTTTAATAAGCCTAATTTAATATTAATATGAACCATATTTTATATAAAGATTAAAATATTTTTTAAATTTTCAGCGTACTTGAATAAAGTAGGCGGTAAAAGATAATTTTAGATGAGCCATCATAAGGCACATTGGGTTTTTAGATGAACCGTCATCAGACGCGGGATTGGGGCTAAGATTAAAGCCCGCGTCTCGAATGTGATTGCTTTGACTGAAAAATAGGGGAGCCTTCTCGAAAAAGCTGAAGTAAGTTACAATCGCGGGTCAACTAGTCAAGAAACTTTTACAGCAAAAGAGGCCTATTGCTGAGTCGAGGATTTTAGGGGTAGCGGTGCTAAATTTGTTCTTAAAATCCAAGCCTGCGTCTGATGGTGGTTCAGATAAAGGTTCTGTTTTTTACCTGTTTAAGGCTCGAACTTTCACATACTTTATTCAAGTATGCTGAAAATTCGAGCCTTAAACAGGTGGAAAAGAGAATTTTAGATGAGCTATCATCAGACGCGGGCTTGGGTTTAAATAGTGTAGTCACAACAAATATTTGATCATGCATCTCCTAACCCAAGTTTTCTACTTGGTATTGATTCTAAAATAGCTATGTTTTTAAGAGCGGGTCGCATGAAGGGCTTATTCACTTTTTCGCACACCTTACTGCAGCGCTTTGGCATTTGAGGAAGCGCAATTTTCGTGATGACACTTTTATTTTTAGTACTTTTAATTGTAATGCTAGCGGGGTTGGGATTAGCTTTGATGTGGGGGCTAAAACAAAAGCGGCGCGCAATTGAAAAGGAAAAAAATGTACTAGAAGTTCTTCGTGAAGGGGTTATTCTTTGTGATTGCCGCGGAAAGGTCATCCAGCTCAATCGGACTGCAGAAAGTATTTTAGAAGTGACTCATGGGCGTCTTGTTGGGAAGCTATTCTTTCGAGCTGAGCAAGAGATTGACGCTGTTTTATTTGACAAGTGCTGTCAAGTTTTGCGGCAATCTATGGCAACGGGAAATAGCCATCCCATTTCCTTTTGCATTGATCGCGAAAAAACAAAATGTTACGACGTATTGGCTAAGCCTTTGGAGGGAAAGGCTGGAATCGCGCTCCTGCTTTGCGATAGTATTTCTGAGCATCGGATGCAGCAAGTGGGCAGAGACTTTATTGCCAATGCTTCTCATGAATTGCGCACGCCAATTACAATTATCAAGGGGTTTGCTGAGACGTTGCTTGATTTGCCAGAAATTTCAGAAGCAATGCTCGAAGATTTCACCGAAAAAATTGTGCGTAATTGTCAGCGCATGGAGCATCTTGTTAAAAATTTACTCACACTTGCTGACCTCGACTACCTTCCCATTAGTCGGATGCAAGAGTGTGATCTCGTGGCTTTAATTGATAGCTGTGTCCATACATTGCTTGCTATACATAGCGAAGCGCAAGTTGAAACTTGGTACAATTGCGATGTCATTACAGTATTTGGCGATCCCGATTTGCTAGAGCTTGCCATTACCAATGTGCTCGAAAATGGAGTGAAATACTCTCCCTCAATCCCTAATTTGAAAATTACAATTGAGCAGCTGCCAAAGCAGGTGCGTCTTTCCATCGCCGACTGCGGCATAGGAATTCCTACCCGTGATTTGAAGCATGTATTTGATCGTTTTTATACAGTTGACAAAGCGCACTCTAGAAGGATGGGAGGAGCAGGACTTGGGCTATCTATCGTAAAAACGATTATAAAAAAGCACCACGCGACGATTGCAGTTGACTCAAAGGTTGGAGAAGGAACAACGTTTACATTAAGGTTCTAACCCAAGCCGATTCAAAATGAAAAAATCTCGCTGAATTTAGCGGATTCCTTTGGGCGCATTTCCCTTGGGTTTTATCAACCTGACGGATAGGTAATAAGGTTGCTTATCTAGAAAAAACTCCTGCGCAGGGACACGAAAAAACGCAGTTTTGAAGTGCCCGTAGCAGTCGATGGCTTCAAGATTTCAGCGAAAAATCGGTTTGAAGGAGGGGGGTATATTCGGACCAATTACCCGTAGAATTACCGTAATAGAATCCCGATACCCGCAATCTTTCTTGCAAAGCTTTGACGGCTTCAC
>JBCCHO010000195.1:0-4394 GCA_039028715.1 Chlamydiota bacterium
CTTTCCCAATTTGTCCAAGAGGCAATAATCCCAGAACCAGGCAGGTGGATGGCAGCCAGTGGTCTGTCTCTCTCAAATAACTTAACATAGGTTCTTGCTTTTATGTTGGTTAAGAAATAGGTCTTCAACCGTTTTCTTGGGTTCTAAATTGAATCCCATCCGGTCTGCAAATTTTATGAATCGTCTCATCGTTTTTTCTTTGTTCATCTTTTCGTAATGCCTGTGAGTGCGACCTATGGCTATTGATTTGAATTTTTGTTTTTCCCATGCTTGAAACGGAAAAATGGCCCCTATTTTATCCAAGAACCTATCCGTAAATGAAAATCCCTTTAAATACCCATAGGTCGCGCTCACAGGTATTAGAGAGATAGAAGAAAAAGTCGCGCATTTTGTCAAGGTTCCAGTGAGTGGAATAGCCTCATAGGCTCATTTAAACGCAAGTGAAGCTGTTGTCGAGCTCTTGGATGGTACGTAGGTCGGTTTCAACATCGATTAATACTTCAATTAGAGTATGAGTTGAAGGACGAGCGGCAAGGAGAAAGTAAAGTTTATCGAGGTGGTCAATTAGGTGGTAGTTAAGGCCAAAAAAACGAGCGGTGTCTTGAAGTTGAAGATGGTGTGGCGTGAGAAAATAGCGGGTGAATAGCGCCGTTTTTTTCTTGATTGGAAGCTGAGCAAAAATGGCACCGCCATTGTTATTGATCACAATCCATTGAATGGGAAAGGGGACGTCCTTTGCCTGGGCGAGTGAATTGAGATCATGCAAAAAGGCAAGGTCTCCAAGAAGAGCAATCAACGGGGTTTTTAGCCCCCTTGCTAGTCCCATGACAGTTGCGATATTGCCATCGATTCCAGATAGACCGCGATTGCCAAAAATAGGCATTGATTGAGGTTGCGGGTGGTAAAAAGTGTTGGCATGGCGGATCGGGGTGCTGTTAGCTATAAAAAGGGGCATTTTTTGCCCAATGTGAGAGCCTAAATGGTGAAAAAGAGCGGGCTGAGAGCAGCTCGATTGCGTTTCAAAATAGGTCTTGGTCAGAGCAAAGGCCGCCTTGCTAACTGCTTGCCAACGCTCTAACCAGGGTGAGGTTGGTAGCTGTGGCAATTGGTCGCAAAGAGCAGCACAACAAGAAGCAACTTCAGCTGTTATCCGGTGACTGATGAGATGAGCAGGGTCGTAGCGAGCGGAGTGAGCAGCAATGTGAACGTAAAGCGGCGGAGCGCTTGCCGCAAGGTAGTCGAGAAGGCGCTGGGAAACGTAGCGCTCGCCAATTTGAATGACTGCTGCTAGTGGTGGAAAAGAATGGTTATTAAGTGTTTTAAAAATCAATTCGTAGTTTGCAATGACGAGCGGGTGGTCTATAGCAGAGCGTAAAGGAGATAAAATATCGGGAAGTAGCGGCCACTGAAGTTTTTCGGCGAGTTTAAGTAATGCAAGAGGAGAGACTCCCGGTGGTAATTGTCCAGCGAGGATGACTCCGGTTTTGACTTGACTAAGCGCACTTGCAAGCGATTCAACATCGCGCTCAAGTAGTGTTGGGCATCCGTGGGTCAATGCAGTTGGACGGCTGAAAGTCGGGATTGGCGGTGGCGATAAGTCGGCGAAAAAAGGCTTGCGAAACATGCAGTTGAGGTGCACTGGGCCGGGATGAGCTCCTGTGGCAAACCCTAGCGCTGTTGTCACCTCTTTTTCGACCATTTGCATCGGAATGCTATCTGTTGGACACGGAAGGTCGACTTGATAGCGGACAAAGTTTTGGTAGAGTCTGACTTGATCAGTCGTTTGATTAGCGCCAGTTCCCCGAAGCTCTGGCGGGCGATCTGCAGTCAGTGCGATAAGTGGAACTTGGGTCGAGCTCGCTTCCATGATTGCCGGCAAGAGGTGAGCGGCGGCTGTTCCCGATGTGACAATCATTGCGACTGGCTTTGCAGTCGCTTTGGCAAGACCAAGTGCGTGAAAAGCCATGCCCCGCTCGTCGAAATGAACAAAGACCTCGCGAGTCGGTTCATCGGCTAATGCTAAGACGAGGGGAGTGTGGCGATAGCCGGGGGAAAGGCAAAAATGGTCGATGCCGCCATTGACAAGAGCGCGAATCAGCGCGCGTGCCCAAAAAGTGTTTAAGATCCCATTGTTTTGATGTGTCATGACAAAAATTGGGCGATTTTAGCGTCGAGTTCACGCCATTCTTGGCTGGGAATAGACCCTGTTACAATTCCAGTGCCAGCAAACAGGTGAAGCTTATGGTTGTTAACAAGCGCCGATCTGATAGCAACCGCAAGAGAAGCGCCTTCAGCTGAAATCCAGCCAACAGGAGCGCCGTACCAGCCGCGGTCAAACGGTTCGATAGCAGAAAGAGTTTCCATTGCCTCGGCGCGCGGAAAGCCGCCCAAAGCAGGTGTTGGATGGAGCGCTTGAATCAACTGGTGGTCTCTCACTGCAGGGTAGAGTTTGCCGCTAAAAGCGGTGAGCAAGTGTTGGACTGTTGTTGTCGTTACAACACCGCCGGTTTTTTTTTGCAGCCGCTGACAAAAGGGGGTAAGTGTCGCTTCGATAAAGCGTTCAACGATAGAAAACTCATGTTGCTCTTTTGCCGTTTCAAGTAGCTCTTGCTTGAGTGCTGCGTCTTCAGCAGCTGTCTTGCCACGCGGTCGTGTGCCGGCAATAGCAACGCTAGCGATTGTTGTGTTCGTGCGCGAATACAACTTTTCTGGCGTTGCCCCAATAAATGTTTGATCGGGCGAGAACTGGAAGGCGAATTTCATCTTCCCTTTGAGTTTAGCAAGCATTCGATAGGGGTGAAGGCGCTCTCGGTAATTAAGCGATGTCATCCGCGCAAGGACGACTTTTTCCAATAAGCTTTGCTCAATTACGCGGAGTTGAGAAAACAAATTGCGTTCCCAGTTGTAAAAAGAGGGACAGTCAATGCGGCTAATTGGTTTAGAGTCAGTTACAGGGTTTGGGGTGAAGTCGAAAGAAAACGGAGGCAATTCGGTTAGGGTCCCAATGAAATTGGCCGCAAGAAAAGTTTTTTCCGCTCGGGTTATGAGTTCAATGCGCGGGAGGCAGTAGCGTTTTTTGGGAAAATCTCCCCAAGTTGAGTATTGGCGCGTGTTGAAATCCATTCCGCCAAAAAAGCGGATTGCCCTTCCCTCGGTAATCAGCGGAAGATCGCTTAATGAGTAAGCAGAGCCAATGCCTGCGACGGCAAGATCTTTTTCTTCCCAGTAAATTTTCGGTGTTGACCGTTGCTGCTCCAACCACGACAAAAGGTCGATTGGAGGGAGGGGAATTTCAATGCGATTGTAGTAAAGCTTTTTATCATTGATCGTGACAGGTTGAAAGTTAGCTCGATTTGCCTCGATTGCGGCGGTTAAAACCTGAGTATAATTACTTGTCTCCAACATAAAGGGTGACCACTCCAAAAGTAAGGGGAAAACATTGAACAGAAGTCAACCCCGCTGCTTCCATTAAGCGACAAAAAGCATTGCCATAAGGAAAAGTCTCGATCGTTTGATTGAGATAGCGGTAGGCATCCTTATTGTGCGCGATCCAACCGGCGATGTGGGGCAGGATGTGGCGCAGATAAAAAAGGTGGCAGGTTCGAATAAGGCAGTTTTTAGGCAGCGAAAATTCGAGAATAATCAAGCGTCCTCCCTTTTTCAAAACGCGGTAAGCCTCGGCAAGCGAACGCTCGACGTCAGTGACATTGCGGATACCAAAAGACATTGTCACGCAGTCAATTGTTGCATCAGATAAAGAGATCGCTGTCGCATCGCCTTTTGCAAGAGTGACTCTATGGGCATAGTTTTTGGCAATGATTTTTCTTTGTCCGGCGCGAATCATTTCGCAAGACAAATCAATTCCAAGAGCGGCTTTGACTCGAGGAACTCTCTGAATAATAGCGAGCAACTGGCTTCCAGTTCCAGTGGCTAAGTCGAGCAAGTGAATCGGCGTTTTTTTGGGCAGGTAGGCGATGAGTTTGCGCCGCCAGTAAAGGTCAGCACCAAAAGAAATCAAGTGGTTCACGAGATCGTAACGCTTCGAGATAGCATCGAATATTTTCCAAGCTTCTTCACGCGAAGGCTTAGCAGGAAGAAAATGAGATTTGACTTTCTGACTCAAAAAACTGAGATAAGGTTTTTTCTTGATAAAAGAGCGTTTTGCTGGCTTCTTTTAACCCAAGTTATGTGGTATAATTGCTCAGATAAACTTTCTGTTTTTTTTACCTGCCAGAGGGTTGAATTTTCAGCATACTTGGATAAAGTAAGTGAAAATTCAACCCTCTGGCAGGTGGAAAAAGAGAATTTTAGATGAGTAATTATACCACATAACTTGGGTTTTTAATGTGATTGTAGCGATCAAATTTTTTATTCTCAAGTTTTTTTTGGACTAC